>JANLUQ010000475.1:0-7173 GCA_031363565.1 Armatimonadota bacterium
GGCCAGAGCCACCTGCGCGGCCAGAGCCGATTCCAGCGCCTGGTTGGCGGTGGGGAAAGCGGCGCAGAAGGCATCGCCGACGGTCTTGAAGACGTATCCCTCGTGCTCTTGAATGCTGCGGCGCAAAAGGTCATCGTGGCGGGCGAGGGCGGGACGCATGGCGTCGGGGTGCGCTTCCCAGAGTTTGGTGCTGCCTTCAATGTCGGTGAAGAGAAACGTGACGGTGCCGGTGGGCGGAAGAGACATGGCGGGCTCCAGTCTGGTGGCGGATCGTCTCGGGGCGGCGTGACCTTCGTGTGCGAGGATGTTCATCAAGGCGGCGGCGTTTTCCTGCTAGGAGGAGCCTGCAGCCAAGGAGCAACAAAGAGTAGCAACAAGGAGGGTAGGGACAAGCCCTACCACTACGGTCATGGCGGGTCCATGTAGGGGCGGGGCTTGCCCCCGCCCTCCTACTTTTAAGACTCCGGCTTCAACCCATGCCTGTGCGGCGGCTCCGCCCTGCGCCTGACACAAGAACGGGGCCAAGGCGACACGCGCTCCAGCCCCGCTCCCTTCACTCTGCGCCTGTAGGGCGGCTCAGATCCCTGCCGCAGGCGCGGCGTCCGCACCTATGCCCCTCGGATTCAGGACCTCATGCGGCGTCAGGGTCGTCACCGGGCCGAAGGTCGCGAGGCCCGACTGGATCGTCTTGCCCTCGCCGACGGCGATCACCTGGATGCGGCCCGTGCCAAGATACGTCTGCGTGACGCGCTGGATGTCGGCGGGGGTCACCGCCTGGATCTTCTGGGGGAAAGTGTCCCAGTAGTCGGCGGGCAGACCGTAGTCCACCACGTCCAGGAGACGGGTCAGGACATTAGCCGGGCTTTCCAGTGTTAGGGCGAAGGAACCCACGATGGACCGCTTGGCGGCTTCCAGCTCACCCGCCGTGACGGGGGCGCTCTGCATCTTCGCGAACTCCTCGTAGAAGCCGGCGACGGCGGGGGTCGTCACGGCATTACGGACGCTCCCGCCCATGACCCAGGTGCCGGGGTACTTGGCCGTCGAGACGGTCGAACGGACGCCGTAGGTGTAGCCCTTCTGTTCGCGCAAGTCTTGATTGAGGCGCGAGTTGAAGCTCCCGCCCAGGATGTAGTTTGCCACCGTCAGCGGGAAGAAGTCCGGGTCGGTGCGCTTGATGCCCAGGTTCGCGAAGGTCAGAAAGGTCTGGGCCGAGCCGGGCCGGTCC
Source organism: Armatimonadota bacterium (assembly GCA_031363565.1). Taxonomy (GTDB): domain Bacteria; phylum Armatimonadota; class Armatimonadia; order Armatimonadales; family Capsulimonadaceae; genus JANXMY01. The sequence continues at coordinate 1,226 of JANLUQ010000475.1, forward strand.
ACGAGGTAGATGGCGGTTTTCTCCTCGGGGTGGAACGTGCCGGGTGGCAGAGCGGTCTCGGCCCCCGAGGTCCCGGCCCAGCCCGCCAGGGCGGCGGCCAGCTTCTTCTCGATGTCCGACGCCTTGACATCGCCCGCTACGCCAATCAGGGTGTCCGGCGCATTGCGGTAATGCTGGGCATAGAAGGCACGCAGGTCATCGGCAGTGATTGCCTGGATCTGGGCGGGCGTCGGCGCGGGCCGACCATAGGGGGTGGAAGCGCCGTAGAGGATCTGCCGCGTGAGCTGGCCACTCAGGAACTGCGGGCTGACCTCCTCCTGCGAGCGCCGCGCGACCGCCTGGAACTTGGCCTTGGTCAGCCGGTCGGTGGGGAAGGTCGGGTGCAGCAGGACATCGGCCAGAAGGGCGACGAGTTCGTCGGTGTTCTCCGACAGACCGCTGACGCTGACGACGGCCCGCTCGGCCCCCGCCGAAGCGCCCAGATTCGCACCGATCTTCTCGGTCGCCTGCGCGATCTGCATGTAGTCTTTTGTCTGCGTTCCCTCATTCAGCTGGTCCGCCGTCAGGTCCGCCACACCAGGCTTTGCGGCGGACTCGAAGAGCGAGCCGGCCCGCATACTGACCGTGATTGTGAGTAGGGGCAGCTTATGGTCCTCGACGACCAGCATCCGTGCGCCGCCCACCTTATCTCCATTGGCCGGCAGCGTGAACTCTTTGGGACGGGGCAGCTTGACCTGCAGGATGTCTTTGGCGACCGGGGCGCGGTTCATAGGCGCGGCGATCTGCCCGGCGGGGGCGGCGATCTGCTCCTGCGCGTTCGCAGCGCGGGGGGCCGCCCCCAAGGCGAGCAGCATCAGGGCGGTGAGGGTGCCCGCGAGATTCTGAGGTGTTTTCAAGTGGATGCCTTTAGTCGAGGATGTCGGTTTCATTTCGCGCCTGCTGCCATCGGGGCGCCTGCTGGAGCAGCGCCTGCCGGGGCCGCCGGCAGTGTGATGACGACCGAGCGGTTCGCGGGAACGAGGTACTTCTGCGCGACCCGCTGCACGTCGGCGGGGGTCACTTTTTGCAGGTCCACGAGAAGAGTGTTGACGCGGTTGGGGTCGTGGAACTGGACAGCATACAATCCGAGCTGCTGGGCGCGTCCCAGGGCGGTTTGGAGCCGCCGGACCGTCCCCACCCGCTCCTCGACCTTCGCCGTCGCCACTTCGTCAGCGGTGACGCCACTGGTCTGGACGCGGGCGATCTCCTGGTCCAGAACGGCCTCGACGGCGGCCACATCCCCGCCGGGCGGCAGGGCGGCCGAGACCGTGAACAGGCCCGGCCCGGTCGAATCTTCAGGTCCGGCCCCGACCCCGACCACGAGGTCCTTCTCGACCAGGGCGCGGTAGAGGCGCGAAGTCTTGCCGCTGCTCAGGATGTTCCCCAGCACCGTCAGGGCATAGTAGTCGGGGGCGTTCCCCGGCACGGTGACATAGCCGGCGAGGTACTGCGGCTGCCGGGCCAGAGCGTCGGACAGGGTCTTGCGGCGCTCGCCGGGATAGACCGCCAGCTCGGAGAAGACGGTGGGCGGGGAGGCAATACCCGCCGCGATGGGGCCGAAGTAGCGCGAGATCAGGGCCCGGACGCTGGCATCGTCGAAACGGCCGGTGACGGTCAGGACGGCGTTGGCGGGTTCATAGTACTGGGCATGGAACTGGCGGACATCGTCAAGGCTGGCGGCGTCGAGGTCCGCCATGGAGCCGATAGTGGTGTGCTTGTAGGGGAACCCACTGTAGGCCTCGTCCAGCAGGGCCTCGTAGGTATGACCATAAGGCTGGTTGTCATAGGATTGCCGCTTCTCCTCCTCGACGACCTGCCTCTGGTTGTTGAGGTTCGCCTGGCTGATGTCCAGCGCGCGCATCCGGTCGGCTTCGAGGAACAGGGCCAGCGCAAGCTGGTTTGCAGGGAGACTCTCAAAGAAGTTGGTGCGGTCCTGGTTGGTGGTGCCGTTCATGGACCCGCCGTTGGACTCGATCAGCCGGATGTGCTCGGTCTTGGCGACGTTCTCGGACCCCTGGAACATCATGTGCTCGAATAGGTGGGCAAAGCCGCTGCGCCCCGGCCGCTCGCTCCGAGAGCCGACATCATAGGTGACATTCGCGGCGATCACCGGCGGCGCTTCGGGACGCACATCCGGGGCAAGGATAACGCGCAGCCCATTGGGCAGCGTATATTGCGTGAACGCGACTTGGGGAAAGGCCGCGCTCGCCGCATTGGTTCGGCTCGGGGTCACCAGCAGCGTGCCGAGAACGGCGGCGGCGAGGAGTGCCGTGCCGGACGGTCGAAACGAGAATCGCGATGAGAATCGGGGCATAGATTTTCCTATCATGGCGTCTTTCTTTGTTCCGTAATAGCGGGAGTAAGTCGGCATCGACTCGGTTGGGGGTTCGGACAAGGGGCGCACCGGCGCACGGCGTCGGCGGTCGGCCTGGTATTGGGTGCAACAGGGAGTCAGGCCACGACAGCAGCGTCTTGGTCGCGGTGGGCACTGGTAGTATTATACACCAAACGTGCCAGCATTGTTGCGGGGCAATGTTGGAAGAGGAGGCCAAGCATGGGGGAAGCCCAGCCTGAAGGCTGGGCCTGCACGGATGGGCCGGTTGGGCGCGAGGGCGGTTCCTCCGGGCCAGTTATGGGCGGGGCCAATTCCTTCGGGCCGGGACCGATTCCTTCGGGCCGGGACCACTGCCCTGGCTCCCATTCTCCGCTCACCTGCCCTCCACTCACCTGCCGTCATCAAACGCCGACAAATCCCACTCATCCCACCAGCGCACCGTCACCTTCTCCCCATCCATCTCCAGCGGCAGCCAGACGTAGCGCGAGGCTTGCAGGTCGTCTGCGTTCCAGCGGTCGGCCAGGAAAACAAACGCGCCTGGCCGCCCCGCTACGGGCAGGACGAACGTGCTCTGCGCGCCGAACGTCGTCTCGGTCCCCGGCCCGACACAGGGGTTGCCCCTGACCTCCCATGGGCCGAGCGGCGCGGGGGCGACGGCGTACTCGGCCGCGTTCGCCGCCCAGCCGGTACAGCCGGAGCCGATGAAGTAATAGCGGCCTTCGTGTGTCCACACAGCGGGCGCCTCGCGCGATGACCCGGCGAACGCCTCCGTGACAGGTCCCGTGGTGTCCAAATAGTCGTCGGTCAGGCGGACGATCCTGGTGGTCTTATTCCAGTCAGAGGAGAAGAACAGATACGCCGCACCGTCCGTATCCTGGAAGACGGTCATATCCCGGCTGTCCGCCCCCGCCGGAGCGATGCTGCCGACATAGCGGTACGGCCCGGTCGGCGTGTCGCTGACTGCCCGGCCCGTGCGGGCATAGGTGTAGTCAGGGCTGTCAATGTGCAGCCACAGGACATACTGCTTGGTGCGGGCATTGTAAATGACCTTGGGCCGCTCGGCGACGCGGCTTGGATGTAGGTCGTGGGCGGGGTCATCGGGGACAGCGGGCAGCACGATGCCCTCATTCTTCCAATGCAGCAGATCTTGGGAGGAATAGCACGAAACGCCGCGCACATCCACGCGGGCCAAAAATGCCCCGTCCACGCCGACGACATTGGGGGCGTCCTTGTTCTCACCGAACCAGTAGTAGGTCCCTCGGTCGAACAGCACGCCGCCGCCGTGCGCCTGGATCGGCCTGCCGTCGGTGTCGCTCCACAAGGTGCCTGGTTTAAACATCGGCGCTCTCCAGCATCCGCGCCATCGCATCGCGTGTCATCCGGTACAGATACCACTCTTTCATCCGGCGCGCGCCCATGCGCTCGTACAGCGCCTGCGCGTTCGTGTTCCAGTCCAGGCAGGTCCACTCCATCCGCCCGCAGCTGCGCTCGAAGGCCGTGCGGACGCAGTGGCGCAGGAGGGCTTTCCCGATGCCGCGCTTGCGGTACTCGGGCAGCACGAAGACGTCTTCCAGATACAGGGAAGGCTGGGCCAGGAACGTCGAGTAGGTCTGGAGCAGCAGAGCATACCCGACCGGGCTTGACGCCCCCTCCACCTCGGCCAGCATGACCTCGAACTTGGGCGCGTCACCGAACCCGTGCTCAATCAGCCGCGCCTGCGCGTCCGCGTCCGGCGGCGGCAGGTTTTCAAATTCGGCCAGGGCTATGATTAGACCGATGACCGCTTCGGCGTCCGCGCGCTCCGCACGGCGCAGAGTGATGTTGTTCATAGGTTTGTCTTTCTTACAGCGCACGGGATTGATCCGCGGGTTGAAACCCGAGGCATCAAAAAGCTCAGCGTCCAGGGGACGCGGGGTGGCCGTTATCAGAGGATGGCCGCCGTCAATCGGGGATCTCTGCGTCCTCCGTCGCGGCGACGGTGGGCACCCCGGAGCCTCGGGTTTCAACCCGTGGATCAGTCCCGTGAGCCTCATTCTCCCGGGTCTGCCGGTCAATCTCCTCAGCATGGGCGCACAGATAATTCCAGGCATTTGCCAAATCCTGGGCGCGCAGCGTGGGATAAGCTTGCAGCAGCCCCGCCTCGCTCGTCCCCGAGCGCCGCGCCTGCTCGAGCAGCCAGACGGGGATGCGTGAGCGGACGATACATGGCTCACCACCGCAGACGTTGAGGATGCTTTCGATACCAGGGGATATCATCACGAGAACACTATTCGCGATTGCCAGGGGGATTCCTGCGTGGCATGGGTGGAGGGGCAGGGTGATGCAGAAAAGCCCCCGCCGGTGTGACGCCTCCTTGCGACGACCAGCCCGCCCATCCCGAGCGCCAGCAGCAGGCCGAGGCTGACGGTCGTGGAGGCTTCGGGGACGGGGGCGGACGGGCCGAAGGCCAGGGAGATCGCACCGCTCAGGCCGGTCTCGACGGTCTGGGCCGGGCCGAATGTACCCGTCGCCGAGTTGAAGGCGAACTCCTTGATGGTTCCGTCATAGTTGTTGTTGAACAGATCGCCGCGTGCGTCGAAGGCCAATCCGGTTGGGTTGGTTAGGCCGGTCGCGAAGGTCATGCCCGTGCCAAAGGTGCCGGCCGTGGCCCCCGCCAAAAACTCCGTGATGGTGCCGCTGCCGCCGTTTGCGACGAACATGTCCCCCTTGGCGTCGAGAATCAGGCCCTGCGGGAAGCTCAGGCCGGGGGCAGTGAATGTGGTGACTGCGCCGAAAGTGTCGGGCGTGGCCCCCGCCGCGAACTCCGTGATGGAGTTGGTCTGGGCGTTCTCGGTGAAGAGGTCACCGCGGGCATCAAAGACGATGTCCCCTGGCCCCTTCAGGCCAGGGCGTCGGCGAGCATGGCGATGGGTTCGCCCGCGTCTCAGATCACAAGGTCCTCGGGGTGCTGGCCCAGCCACGCGCTCGCCAGAGATTGCGCTTCTTGGACGGCCTCGACCGTCCGCTCGTCCATGGCGCGGACGAGAGCGGCAAGGATCGGCTCGCGCTGGGCCTGAATTTCGGGCGGGAACTCTAGCTGCCACCGGCTCCCCGGCCCCTCGGTCGTGGTCTTCTCGCTCATCGTCTATTCCTTCCTCTTATCGTAACAGGCCGCTGGCGGCGCAGACGCGCTTGAAATGGGCGAAGTCGGCGGCCTGACGGCCCCACTCAAAGGCGAAAGCGGGACGGTCCGGCAAGGGCGTCCGCAGCATCTCCTCTAGAGCGTGTTAGGCACTTTGCTCCCGTGCCGCATTGTATCGAATGGCAATTGCTATCAGCTCGCTTGCTAAACTCTCAGGCGAAGGCGGCAAGTGCCTGCCAGGAAGGCCATACCCTGCGCTCGGCAGCTTTTACAGGCTCTTTGCAGAGTTCAAAGTGCCTAACACGCTCTAGGAATTCGCGCACCTGCACTTCGGGCCGCTCGGCGGCGATCCGACCCAGCGCCTCCAGCGCGCGGTTATAGGGCCAGATCGCTTCCAGGGCCATAAACCGACTATCCGGCACGTCCAGCCCTAACTGCTGGAACAGAAGGGGG
>JANLUQ010000615.1:0-4312 GCA_031363565.1 Armatimonadota bacterium
TCCCCTCGGAGGGAAGGGTGGGTGAAAGAGGGTTTGACTAGCTCTCTTGGGGGCCTACCGTGACCGGAGGGCCTTCGATCAAGACGTGCCTGGCCCCTTTCACCCACCCTTCCCTCCGAGGGGAGGGGCGGCGCGTAGCGACGGGGAGAGGATCAAAGCGCCGCTCCATTTACGCGGATGGCCTGCCCGGTCACGAACCCGGCGAGGTCGCTGCATAGAAACAGGACGACGCCAGCAACATCGTCTGGGACTCCAGCGCGGCGCAGGGCATTGTGGGTCGCGCTCTCCTGCTTGACGGCGGGTGAGGGCGCGTTCTGCTGAAACTTCGTGTCCGTGCCACCGGGGGAGACGACATTGGCGCGGATGCCGTCCGGTCCCACTTCTTGGGCTAGATCGGCGATGAACATGTTGAGCGCGGCTTTCGAGGCACCGTAGAAGGCCAGGCCGGGGATGGGGTCATGGCCCGAGCCGCTGCCGATAGCGACGACCGAGCCGCCTCGGCGCATAACAGGGACCAGCCCGCGCGTCAGCAGGAAGGCGGAGCCGAGGTTTACGTCCAGCATCCGCCGCCACTGGGCCGGCTCGATTTCCGTCACTTTGCCACCCAAGCCGATCCCAGCGTTCAGGATGAGAAGGTCCAGGCCATCGGCGTGGTCGGCCCGGAACTGCGCGATCAGGTCCTCGATCTGTTTCTCCTCACCGATGTCCGCCTGATAATTCCGGTGGGTTCCCAGACTGAACGCCTCCCGCTCGGCCAGCGACACCTGCGCCGTCGCCGCATCGCCGCGCCAGACGGCAGCGGTGTTCGCGCCCGCTTCGGCCAATCGGCGGCTGATAGCGCGTCCGATACCGCGCGTCCCGCCCGTGATGAGCGCATTCTTCCCTGCCAAGTCAATCGTAATCATTGTGTTGTTTCCAGAAGGGTTTGTACGGTCTGCAATGTCAGGCCGTGCGGCGTGGCCCCAAGATAAGTCGTTGCCAGCGCCCCACAGGCATTGGCATAGCGCAATGCGTCCGCCAGGTGCAGCCCAAAGCCGCTCAGTGTGGCGTTGGTGTCTGGGCCAAGGCGCAGAAGGAAGGTCAGGAGGCCCGCCGTGAAGGCATCCCCGGCCCCAGTCGCGTCCACGAACGGTACATCAAAGCCGGGCGCTTCGGCAAAGCAACCGTCGCGAGTGTAGCCCCGGCTTCCCAAAGCGCCTTCCGTGACGGCGATGAGCCGCAGCGGGTACTCCTGCATCAGCGCGGCGACGGCGGCGGCCTCATCAGTGGCATCAGGGACCAGGAACAGCAGTTCATCCACGCTGATCTTCACCACATCGGCGACGGTGAAGCCGAGCAGGACACCGCCGCGCATGGCCTTGGCATCCGGCCAGAGCCAGGGGCGCAGGTTGGGGTCGTAGGAGCAAAGTGCGCGGCCGGCCCGAATCAAGTGCCCGGCAGCGGCTAAGGTCGTGCTGCGGCTCGGCTCGGCGATCAGCGATATGCTGCCGTAGTGGAGGACGCGGGTCGTGTCCAGCCAGTCAAAGTCCAGCTCATCCGGGCGAAGCGCGAGGTCGCGGGCGGGGTCGAAGTAGAATAGGAAGTCCCGGCTGCCGTCGGGCATGACGGAGACGAAGGCGAGGCCGGTGCGGGCTGCCTTGTCCTTGATGATGCGGGCGGTGTCCACGCCCAATGCGCCGAAGGTTCGGATGATGCTCTCGCCGAAGGGGTCATCGCCGACTTTGCTGAGGAAGGCCGTTTGCAGGCCCAACTTGGCGGCAACGACGGCGACATTGGCGGGCGCACCGGCGGGGACCTTGGCGAAGCCAGGCGCGTCGGCGAGGGACACGCCGGATTGGGTGGAAGGCAGGTCAATCAGAGCCTCGCCCAGTGTGATGATGTCGAGGGGCATGGTGAATAATTAGCCCCCCAGCCCCCAATAATGGGGGCTGGGGGGCATACCCTACTTGTTGAACGTCGTCGTAAACTCGTCGTAGAGGGCCTGGGAGACCAGTTTCCACTGCTTGACGGCATCCTGGATGGGGACGGCGACGATCTCGGTCCCCTGCAAGGCGACCATCTTGCCGAAGTCGCCCTGATGGACTAGTTCGGCGGCCTTGATACCGACGCGCGTCCCCAGGATGCGGTCAAAGAGCGTGGGCGAGCCGCCGCGCACGATATGGCCCAGGACGGCGCTGCGGGTCGGGATGCCGGTCCGGCTCTCGATCTCCTTGGCGACGGCGGGGCCGATGCCGACCTCGCCGAGCTGATGGTGTCCGAAGGCGTCCAGGGTGGCGTCATCCGCCTTCTGCGCGCCGGGGATCTCGACACCCTCGCTGACGGCGACGATGCCGAAGGTCTTGCCGCGCGCGTAGTTTGCCTTCAGGTGGGCACACATGGCGTCCATGTCGAAGGGGACTTCGGGGATCAGAATCCAGTCCGCGCCGCCCGCGACGCCCGACCAGAGCGCCATCCATCCGGCATGGCGGCCCATGATCTCGACGACGATGACGCGGTCGTGCGACTTGGCCGTGTCGCGGAGACGGTCAATCGAGTCGAGGGCGACCGAGGCCGCCGAGTCGAAGCCAAAAGTGTAGTCGGTCAGGCTCAGGTCATTGTCCATCGTCTTGGGGACGCCGACCGTCTTAACCCCATACTGCGTGTAGAGCTTGGAGGCGACGCCCAGAGTGTCCTCGCCGCCCAAGGCGACAAGTGCATCCAGCTCGAATTTCTTGATGTTGGCGAGAACCGCCTCAAGTTGGGCCTCCTTGCCGGGCGCGAACGGGTTGGTGCGCGAGGAGCGCAGGATGGTCCCACCCTGGTTAATGATACCCTCAACCCGCTCCAGGGTCAGCGGCTCCGTGTTGCCTTCGACCAGGCCCTTCCAGCCCTGCGTGAAGCCGATAACTTCATCGCCGTAATCCAGCAGGCGCAGGACGGCCCCGCGAATGGCAGGGTTCAAGCCGGGGCAATCGCCGCCGCCGGTCAGCATTCCGATCTTCATATCTCGTGTGTTTCTCCTCAAAAATTAGTGCCAAGCCTGTTCAGGCAGCCGAGGCATTATACCTAAAAGTCAGGGCTAAAGGGCTAATAGTTCAGCGGTTTCCACCATCTGCTCCAAACGATAGGTGTCCAGCTCAAAACCGCCTGTCAGCGCCGTTTCCTGCCAGCCCCTGTTGTTAAGCCATTGATGGGCAACGCGATAAATCATCCGAAAATGGCCCAGGGCATCACTCGGCTCTACCCGCAGGTCCAGTTCGCTGGGACTCATGGCGGCAAGTAGCGCTCGGCCTCGGCCTATACGCTGGCATTGGCGCAGTTGTGCGGCGAAAGTCTGGACATCATCCGCCGCCACCCAGGCGGTGGATGAAGCCGTGAAGCCTCGATCGGAATCTTCTATCAGAAGACGAAAACTGGGAAAGTGAGCAAGCTCCGCCTCGACTACGGCTAGGGTCAAGTAGGACACCTCTCCTTCAGAGGAAAGCTTCATACTGATGGCTCAGAATAACTTGCGGAACAGTGCAATCGGCGTGACGCGGACGGCTTCGGCGGGGAACAGCATATCGCTGAGGGCTTGGGCGGCTTGCTGGCCCGCGCCGATGAGCTGCGTGCTGGGCAGGGTGAAGGACTCGGAGGGTGTTTCTTTGATGCCGACGAGGTAAACGTCGGAGAGTCCCGCCGCGCCGTGCTTGAAGTAGTAGGATGAGATCGGCTCCTCCATACCCTCTTCTTTGATGGTCCCAGCGACCAAGCAGCCGTCACTGCCTTGCAGGACGAAGGCGGAGGGCATGGAAAGCTGCGGCAGGAACTCGCGGATGAAACGCATCCCTTGAAGACTGGCCTGATCCTGCTTCGCCTTGGGCTTGCGCTCCTCCTCGCTAATCATCAGGTCGAAGGACAGCACGGCGAGTTCCGCCATCGCGCGGTCTATCAGTACCAATGTCCCGTGCGTCAGGACCAGATCGCCGTGGGCGGCTTCCAGAACGCTCGGCTCGATGTGGCCGCTGTTCTGGAGGTAGGACAAGACATCGGCCGTCACGGTGTCGTGCGGGTCAACGACGCGCCTAGAGGACCGTGTGGTCTCGCTGGTGTGCTTGAGGTCGCCCGAGGCGATGTGGATGTCGAGCTTGGCACCCTTGTCTTCGCTGGTGCGGTCCGTGTCGGTCTGCTCTAGCGAGGACAGGCGGCCGTTGAAGATTTGTCGGCCGGCAGGCGATGCAGGCTGGCGGCTCGATGACTGGCGCGCTGGTGGCGCTGGGGGTGCCGATCGCTGGGGCCACCAACTGGACCCTGCTGCAACACCTGCACCAGCGCCATCGGCGCGATCCGTCGG
>JANLUQ010000617.1:0-10494 GCA_031363565.1 Armatimonadota bacterium
TCAGCAGAGCGGGCGTATTCGCAAGGCACAGCCAGTCCTCGGACGATTGCACCCAGCACAATTCCCAACGGGTGTCGGGGTCGGCCTGGTAGGCGTGGAGAACGCCCGGCGGTGTCAGATACGCCGTGCCGGCCTCGCAGCCCACCCACTGGCCGTCGAGCATGACCCAGCCTCGCCCGGATGTGCAGACGAGAATCTGGTTCCAGCGGGGCGCGGGTCGGACGAAGCGGAAGCCCGGCCCGGCATCCGTCACGCCTGCCAGTAGAATGCCGTGAGGAGCCAGGGCGGGGCAGAGCGCGGCGCTGACCAGCCATTCGCGTGTCTGCGCCCCAAGAATGTGCGTTTCGCGTAGGTCTGTGTTGATATGGATGATGGACATGATGGGCGGAATGGAGTATGATAGCCCAAACGTATTATAGCCGAAAGTTCGCGAAGGAGCAACTATGACTATCCCCCGCCCCGAGTACCCGCGCCCACAGTTCGTCCGCTCGGACTGGCTTTGCCTGAACGGTGAGTGGGAATTTGAGATTGACAGTGGCGACAGTGGGCTGGCGCGGAGCCTCGTCACAAGCCCTCTTGCCGACACGATCACGGTCCCGTTCTGCCCCGAATCGCCACTGTCTGGTGTCGGCCACACTGACTTCATGGCCGCCGTCTGGTATCGCAAGACGGTCCAGGTGCCGGAAGGATGGAAGGGTCGCCATGTCCTGCTGCACTTTGGGGCGGTGGATTATGATACGACCGTCTGGGTAGACGGCGCGGAAGTAATTCGCCACCGGGGGGGCTTCACGCCGTTTTCCGTGCCTCTGAAGACGATCACCGGTGGCGACACGTTTACGGTCGTCGTCCGGGCGCGTGACGACTGGAAGACGCCCAAGGCGCGGGGCAAACAGTCCCAAGCCTATGCCCCGCATGGCTGTCACTACACCCGAACAACGGGCATCTGGCAGACCGTCTGGATCGAGCCGGTCCCCGAAGTCTCGCTCCAGCGCCCGCGCCTGACGCCGGACGTTGCGAACGGCGCGTTCCACCTGGAACAGCCCTTGACCCAGAACCGGCCCGGCCTGACGCTCCATGCGGTCCTCAAAGACGCGCAAGGCGAGGTGGCGGCGGCGTCCGTAGCCGCGCATCTTGATCTGGCACCGCGCCTGACCCTCGCCATCCCCGAGGACCGTAAGCGTCTTTGGTCGGTCTCGGACCCTCATCTCTACGACATCGAGATCAGCCTGTGCGACGCGGACGGCACGATCGTGGACGCGGCGACGAGCTACGCGGGCCTGCGCTCGGTCGCCTTGGACGGGCAGAAAGTCAAGCTCAACGGCGAGACAGTCTTCCAGCGGCTCGTGCTAGACCAGGGCTACTACCCAGATGGCGTGATGACCGCACCCACGGACGCGGCCCTGATCGCGGACATTCAAATGAGCCAGGATGTCGGCTTCAACGGCGCGCGCCTGCACCAGAAGGTCTTCGAGGAGCGGTTTTTGTATCATGCCGACCGCATGGGCTACTTGGTATGGGGCGAGTTCGGGGACTGGGGCTGCGGCGGGCATGGCCCCTCCGACAACCACCAGCAGATGGGCGCGACCTATATCACACAGTGGCTGGAGGCGCTGGCGCGCGACTATTCGCACCCCAGCATCATCGGCTGGTGCCCCTTGAACGAGACCTGGCAGAAGATCAGCGACGAGATCACCGTGCTGGATGATGTGACGCACGGCATGTACCTGGCAACCAAGGCGATGGACACTTCCCGGCCCGTGCTGGACACATCCGGCTACGCGCACCGGGTTCGCGGGGCGGACATCTACGACTCGCACGACTACATAGATGAGAAGGACTACGAGGTCGGCATCGTCAACATTCGGAAGCGCCACGCCAATATGGCCGAGGGCATCGTCCACAAGAACGATGGCACAAACTGGTCGGTCGCTTACGAAGGCCAGCCGTATTTTGTCAGCGAGTTCGGCGGCTTCAAGTGGGTGATGGAATCGGAGCAAGCCCTCGCCGATACGAGCTGGGGCTACGGCGGCGGACCGACGACGCTTGACGATTTCTACCGCCGGTTCGGGGATGTCTGCGACATCCTATTGGACAACCCGCACATGTTCGGCTACTGCTACACGCAGCTCACGGACATTTACCCGGAGCTAAACGGCATTTACACGTTCGACCGCCGGCCCAAGTTCGACGCCGCCCGGCTAAAGGCGATCCAGACGCGGCGAGCGGCGATTGAGGGATGATCCTCTCCCCGTCGCTGCGCGCCGACCCTCCCCTCAGAAGGAAGGGTGGGTGAACAAAGGTTAGTCTGTGTTATCGTGGACCTTGCCGTGACCGGAGGGCGGCATGACAAGAGGCGCCTTGGCCTTATTTACATTCCCTTCTCTTCCCTCTGAGGGGAGGGGCGGCGCGCAGCGACGGGGAGAGGATCATGCCCATTCCAACGACCATGCCCGCCCCGCAGTTCATCGGCGGCGGGCGCATCACCTTCGGTGAAAAGCCGATACCGGAGCCGGGGCCGGGCCAGCTTCTGGTCCAGGTCAAGGCCAATGCCCTGTGTGGCTCCGAGCGCGGGCAGTTCCAGAGCGGCTCCTCGGTCACGCCCGGTCACGAGGCGGCGGGCATCGTCGCCCAGGCAGGGCCGGACACGCAGACGGCGGTCGGGACGCCCGGCGTCATCTTCCTGATGGACTTCTGCAGCGCGTGCCGGTCGTGCCGGCTGGGGTACACCAACCAGTGCGAGGCTAAGCGCGCCGACATGGGGTTTTCGCGCGACGGTGGGTACGGGCCGTATGAACTGGTTCACGAGAATGTCTTCTTCCCCGTGACGCCGAATGTTTCGTTGACGGAAGCAACACTGCTGCTGGACATCATGGGCACGGGCGGTCACGCGCTGGCCCGCGTGCAAGCCGTCCGGCCCGACATCGAATCGCTGCTGGTGACGGGTGCGGGGCCGATCGGCCTGGGCGTGCTGGCGATGGCAAAGCTGCTTTTGGGGCCGAATCTGCCCGTGTTCATCACAGATACCATTCCCTACCGATTGGCGCTGGCCGAGACGCTGGGCGGCGTGCCGATTCCCGTGGGTGGGCTGGGTATTCCAGCGGTGGATGCCGCGATAGACACCAGCGGCACGGAAGTGGCGCGGCGGTCCGCGCTGGACGCGCTGGGCAGGCGCGGCGTCCTTGTCTGCGTCGGGCACGGGCAGGGGCTGACGCTCGACGTTTCGCGCGACCTGATCGCGCCCGAGGGCGCAGTTTTGGGCAGTGAGTATTTCCGGTATGATGAGCTGCCCGCCAACCTGGAGCGCCTGCGGGCGCACCGTGACTACCTCGCCCCCATCATCACGCATCGCTATCCGGTGAGCGAGATACAGGCGGCGTTTGAGACATTCTTCGGCGGCGACACCGGGAAAGGGATCATCGAGCAATGAACAAAGAGCGCATCAAAGTAGCACTCGTCGGGGCTGGAGGCTGGGGCCGGCAGCACGCGCGCGTCTTTTCAGATCGCCCCGATGTCGAATTCTGCGCTATCGTCGGGCGGACACCGGAAAAGACGCAGGCGCGAGCGGCGGAGTTCGGGACGCGGGCGTATACAGACATCGGCGAGATGCTGGATACGGAGCGCCCCGATCTCGTCAGCCTTTCCCTGCCCAACCAGGGCCACTTTGACGCCACCTTGCAGGTGATCCAGGCAGGTTATCCACTGCTGGCGGAAAAGCCACTCGTCTTCAATCTGCAAGAGGCAGATACGCTCATCGCCGAAGCGGCGAAGCGCGACCTGTTCTTTGCGATCAACTTCAACCACCGCTATGCCCAGCCAGTCCAGAAGGCGAAGGCGGCCATCGAGGCGGGGCGGCTCGGCCCGCTTGTCTTCGCGACCTGGCGCTTCGGCGGCGAGGGCGCAAGCGACCACCCGCACGCCAACCTGATCGAGACGCAGTGCCATGGGTTCGACATGCTGGAGTTCCTATGCGGCCCCATCGAGTCGGTCATGGCCCAGATGACGGACAAAACGGGCGGCGGCTTTCGCACGCTGGCCCTGGCTTTGGCCTTCACAAGCGGTGCAGTCGGGACGTTGCTGGGGAGCTACGACGCGTCCTATACTTACCCCAACACCCATCATGTCGAGATCAACGGGACGGCGGGCCGGGTCGTGATTGAAGACACCGTGCGCCGCTACACGTTCCAGGAGAGCGGCAGCGAGACCGGGGAGGTCTGGTCAGCGGGCTACTTCAACGACCGCGATCGTGAGTTCCAATGCACATTCGATGCCTATTTGGCAGCGATGCTGGCCGCGTTCACGGACGGGCAGCCGCCGCCGGTCCCTGCCGAAGCGGGCCGCAGGGCGCTTGCTTTGGCATATGCCGCCATTGAGTCGTTTGAGATGGGTCGGCGGATCACGCTTTTCTAGAATTAGCGGGGAGTTATCCAGGCGATTGAAATCGCCTGGACTCTTGATCAGCCCAGTCGGTTCACCGTGAACCGGCGGCTGCCCAAAAGCGTATCGCCGGTCAGCACGTCCACGAAATGAACGCCTACTTCCCCCAGGGGAAGCCCCAGCACCTCCACGACCAGATCTACGACGGTCAGCGGGTCGTTCCCACTGCTGGCTTCCCCATTCACTCGCAAAATCTCCCGCCCGGAAGGACCCTTGATGCTAAAAGTGACTGGGAGTTCTTCCCGCAGGTTGGTCAGAGACGCCATCAGGAATAGCCGAGGGTGCGTTGCAGGCAGAGCTGGGACGCCGACCGAGTTGAACAGGCTGACCAGGGTCTTGTTGCTGGTACGCTTATCCTCGATGATCTCGTTGCAGATAACGATGGCGACGCAAATTGGCTGGTCGGATGAAAGGACGCTGCTCATGCGCCCATAATACCCGATTCCCGTCAGGCGGGTATAAAGCGAGGTTGAGTAGCCGCCAGGCGGGGTACATTCCGGGAGGAACGCCCTTCCCAAAAACGACTCGCAGAGGAGACATCCCCCATGACACGCGCCCCTCGCGCATCGCGCCTGATCGCCCTCGCACTCGTCGCTTCCTTCGCCCTACCGACGCTTGCCGTCACGGCGGGCTGCGGCAGCAAGAACAACTCAGCCGACCAGACAGCTGCCAGCGCCCCAACCGACACGACAAATGCCCAGCCCAACGCCCAGCCGGCCAAGGCGGGCCTGAGCACCAAGCAGAAAGTCGTCCTGCTGGCGGGCGCGGCCCTGCTGTTCTATCTCTACAAGCGCTACCAGTCGCAGGACAAAGCGGCGGCAGCGGCAGGCGGCGCCAAGCAGCAGCTTTACCGGGAGGACAAAGGACCGAACAAGGGCGCTATTTACTACCGCAAGAACGATGCCAACCACACCGTCGTCTGGCTCCAAGCACCGGTGGGCGGCGTTCATGTCCCCGCCGATCAGGCGCAGGAGACGCTAGGAAAGGGGTTCGACCCGAACAACCCGGACGCCTACCAGCCCCCGGACCAGATCAACCCCAATCCACAAAACGGTGTGAACGGCGGGAGCGTAGAGTCCGCCGACCAGTACGCAGGTGCGTCCCAATAAGGGCCGGAACAAGGATTAGGAAAAGCCCCGCTGCATTCGCAGCGGGGCTTTTTCTTGGCAAGCCGATTTGACAGCCCCGCCCGAAGCCGGTATAATCAGGCTGTTTTTATAAAATCATTCCCACCGCCGCGAAGGAATCTCCAACATGCCCACCCTTAAAGACTATGTCGTCTGGTTCGTCACCGGCAGCCAGCACCTCTACGGGCCGGAGATCTTGGAGCAGGTGGCTGAGCACTCCCGGCAGATCACGGCGGGCCTGGAAGGCGCGTCTGAAATCCCCGTCCAGGTCGTGTTCAAGCCCATCCTTACCACCCCCGAGGCTATCCGGACACTGTGCCGCGAGGCGAATTCCGACGACAAGTGTGCCGGCCTGATCACCTGGATGCACACCTTCTCCCCCGCAAAGATGTGGATCGCCGGGCTTTCCGAACTCCGCAAGCCGCTCCTGCACCTGCATACCCAGTTCAACCGGGACATCCCCTGGGACAGCATTGATATGGATTTCATGAACTTGAACCAATCCGCCCACGGCGATCGGGAGTACGGGTTTATCGGGGCGCGCATGGGCATCGCCCGCAAAGTGGTCGTCGGCTATTGGGAAGACCCCGCAGTGCGGCAGGAGATCGGGGGCTGGACGCGGACAGCAGTCGGGTTTGTGGCGGGCAAGGACCTCAAAGTCGCCCGCTTCGGAGATAACATGCGCCAGGTCGCCGTGACCGAGGGTGACAAGGTGGAGGCGCAGGTCAAACTGGGCTGGTCGGTCGACGGCTACGGCGTCGGCGATCTGGTGGAGCGCGTCAACGGCTTCTCGGACGCCGAAGTGTCGCAGCTCATGGCCGAGTACACCGAAACTTACGAGATGGCAACGGATACCCAGGCGAACGGCCCGGCCCGCGACCGGGTCCGGGAGCAGGCGCGGATCGAATTGGGCCTGCGCGCCTTCCTGACCGAAGGCGGGTTTGGGGCATTCACCACGACATTTGAAGATTTGCACGGGCTGCCGCAGTTGCCGGGGCTGGCTGCCCAGCGGCTCATGGGGTCGGGTTTTGGGTTCGCCGGGGAAGGTGACTGGAAGACGGCGGCCCTCGTCCGCACCATGAAGCTCATAGCGGAGGGCTTGCCGCAGGGCACGTCGTTCATGGAAGACTATACCTATCACCTGGAGCCGGGCAATGAGCTGGTGCTTGGCTCGCATATGCTCGAAATCTGCCCCTCTATTGCGGCCACCAAGCCGCGCATCGAGGTCCACCCGCTGGGCATCGGCGGCAAGGCGGACCCCGCCCGACTGGTCTTTGACGGCGCTTCCGGCCCCGCCATCAACGCCTCGCTGATTGATATGGGCAGCCGCTTCCGGCTGATCATCAGCCAAGTGGACGCCGTGAAGGGCGAGCGGGCCATGCCCAAGCTCCCCGTCGCCCGCGTCTTGTGGAAGCCCCAGCCGTCCTTGCGTGTTGCCGCTGAGGCGTGGATACGGGCAGGCGGCGCGCACCACACCGGCTTCTCGCTGGCCCTGACTGCCGAGCAAATGAGTGACTGGGCGGAGATGGCGGGCGTCGAGTGTCTGTTGATTAACAAGGACACGACCTCGCTTGCCTTCCGCAACGAACTCCGCTGGAGCGACGCCGCTTGGCGACTACGGTAAACACGATGCAAGCAATGAAACTGACCGGCCTGCGGCGGATGGAGATGCGTGAGGTACCCACGCCCACCCTGACCCGCGAGACCGATGTCCTGATTAAGATGGCCCGCGTCGGCATTTGTGGCTCCGATGTCCACTACTTCGCCGAAGGCGGCATCGGTAGCCAGCGCGTCGTCTACCCCTGGGCTGTGGGGCACGAGGGGGCGGGCGTCGTCGCCCAAGTGGGACCCAAAGTGACACGCGTGAAGCCGGGCGACCGGATCGCCTTCGACCCCGCCCAGCCCTGCGGCGTCTGTGACCAGTGCCGAGCAGGCCGCCCGCACACCTGCCGCGCTCTGGACTTCCTGGGCTGCCCTGGGCAGGTCGAAGGCTGCCTCGGCGAGTTTCTGGTGATGCCGGAGCGAAGCTGTTACCCCATCCCGGACACGATGACGTTTGAAGAGGCCGCCATCGTCGAGCCGCTTTCCATCGGCGTCTACGCGCTGACACTCTCTGTCCCCATGCCCGGCGCGACCGTCGGCATCCTGGGGGCTGGGCCGATTGGCCTGAGCGTTCTTCTGCCCGCCAAGGCGCAGGGTGCAGGGCGAGTCTACATGACCGACAAGATAGATGCCCGGCTCCAGATGGCCTCCCGTGCTGGGGCCGATTGGGTAGGCAACCCGGACGCCGAAGATGTTGTCGCGTCAATAAGAGAACATGAGCCGGAACTCCTTGATGTCGTGTTCGAGTGCAGCGGCAAGCAAGAGGCAATGGACCAGGGCGTCGAGATGCTGAAACCCGGCGGGAAGCTGCTGCTCATCGGCATCCCGAATGGCGACCGCGTCTCCTTCGACATCAATCTGCTGCGGCGCAAGGAGATCTGCATCCAAAACGTCCGCCGCCAGAATAACTGCGTCCAGACAGCGATAGACATGATTGCCAATAAAGAGATTGACGTGAATGTCATGGTCACGCACCATTTCCCGTTTGCGCGTACCCAAGAGGGTTTCGACATGGTGGCCGATTACCGGGACGGCGTCGTCAAGGCCATGATCGAGTTCGATGACGAGTTTAAAGAGGAGCCTGCCCATGCCTCGGTATAGTATCGGCCTGGACTATGGGACCAGTTCCGTACGCGGACTACTCGTGGATGTCAGTTCCGGTGAAGAGCTGGCTTCCAGCGTCTTCCCCTACCCCCACGGCAAGGCCGGCATCCAGACCGACGAGCGTGATCCCGATGTTGCCCGTCAGCACCCACAGGATTATCTGGACGGCGCACAATCTGTTATCCGAGGCGTTTTGGAACAGGGGGCCTCGCGGCCCGGCTTCGCGCCCGATCAGGTCATTGGGCTGGGTGTGGACACGACCGGCTCGACACCCATTCCTGTGGACGCGAATGGGACTCCGCTTGCCCTGAAGCCGGAATTCGCAGATAACATGGCCGCGATGGTGTATCTCTGGAAGGACCACACCGGCCACGCTGAGGCCGCCGAGATCACCGCACTCGCTGCCAAGATGCGGCCCCAATATCTCCTCAAATGCGGCGGCATTTACAGCGCCGAATGGTACTGGTCCAAGGTCCTGCGCTGCCTGCGCGCCGACCCTGCCGTCTTCGAGGCCGCTTACACCTGGGTCGAACACGCCGACTGGCTGCCCGCCGTGCTTGCGGGCGAGACGCACCCCGACCAAATGAAGCGGTGCATCTGCGCGGCGGGCCATAAGGCGATGTTCCACCCCGAGTGGGGCGGCTACCCGGACGAAGAATTCCTGAGCGGGCTGGACCCGCGCTTGGTACGCCTGCGCCGGACCTTGCCGGCCCATGCCTTCCATATCGGCGAGGTCGCAGGCACTCTGAGCGCCGAGTGGGCCAGTTTGACCGGCTTGCCGGAAGGCATCCCGATCTCGGTTGGCGCGTTCGACGCCCATCTGGGCGGCGTCGGATCGGGTATCAAACCGGGCGCACTGGTCAAGAATATCGGCACTTCCACCTGTGACATGATGGTCGCGCCGCTGGGCAACGATCTGGCGGATATCCCCGGACTGTGCGGCATCGTGCCCGAGTCTATCCTGCCCGGCTTCTACGGCCTGGAGGCCGGCCAGTCTGCCGTCGGCGACATCTTCAACTGGTTCGTCAGCGGCATCCAGCCTGCCGGGCAAGGCCACGAGGAACTGACCGAGGCCGCGTCCAAGCTGCTCCCCGGCGAAATCGGCCTGCTAGCCCTGGACTGGCACAACGGCAACCGCACGGTCCTGGTGGATCAGCGGCTGACCGGCGGCATCCTCGGGCTGACATTGCAGACGACGCCTGCCGATATGTACCGCGCCTGGATCGAGGCCACTGCTTTCGGGTCCCGCGTCATCATGGAGCGGTTTGAGGAGTACGGGCAGAAGGTGGAGACCATCATCAACTGCGGCGGCATTTCGGTCAAGAACCCGCTGGTGATGCAGATTTACGCCGACGTCATGGGCCGCCCCATCGCAATCTCTCGCAGCGCGCAAACGGCGGCTCTTGGGTCGGCCATCGCCGGGGCTGTGGCGGCGGGAGCCTACCCCTCCTTCGCCGAGGCGACGGACGCGATGACAGCCCTCAACCCACGCGTCTTCCAGCCAGACCCGATGAATCAAACTGTCTATGACCGGCTATACGCGCTGTACCACTGCATCCACGATGCGTTTGGCGTGAAGGGAACGCAGGACGACCTTTCGGATGTGATGAAGGCGCTGCTGGCGATCCGGGACGAGGTGCGGCATGTCTGACGTCTTTGTCCAGCAACTGAAAGAAGCCGTTCACCTCGCCAACATGAAGCTGGTCGAGACTGGCCTGGTCGTCCTGACCTGGGGGAACGCCAGCGCGGTCAACCGCGAGCGCGGCATCGTCGCCATCAAGCCGAGCGGCGTCGCCTACGACAAGCTTCAGCCGGAAGACATCGTGCTGGTCTCGCTCGAAACGGGCGAGCCTCTGCCGGGCGAACGCCTGCGGCCGTCGTCGGATACGCCGACCCATGTCTGCCTGTACCAGCAGTTCCCCGCTATCGGCGGAATCGCCCACACGCACTCGCGCCACGCGACGAGCTGGGCGCAGGCCTGCCGCGAGATCCCCTGCTATGGGACCACCCACGCCGACACCTTCTACGGTCCCGTGCCCCTCTGCCGCCCGCTGACGACTGAGGAGATTCAAGACGCCTACGTTCTGAACACGGGAGATGTCTTCGCCGACCACCTCACTTCCTACGATCACTAGTCCGAGCACCTGCCGGGCGTCCCCTTCACGCTCTCGCACGAACTCAATCCGAGCCTCCGCGAGTACCGTCGCGCCTCGTCCGCCGCCATCGA
>JANLUQ010000626.1:0-3891 GCA_031363565.1 Armatimonadota bacterium
TCGTTTTTTTTCTTTGTACCCTTTTGTGGTGGGGGTGGGGGCAATTTTGACACCCCGTGTGTGGGGGGGGTTGGGTGGGCCTTGCGCGGGTGAACCACCGCAGGGGGACGGGGCCCCCGCCTCGCGGCGGCGGCCCCGACCCGAGCCGAAAGGATCGGAGGCGGTCCGCACCTCCCCGTCGGCGCCTTGGCCGGCTGCGCTCCCGTCAGATCCGACCCAATCGGCAGCCAATCAGGCACGAAAATAACCCTCAAAAAGACTTACAAAGATTGACAAAGGCTGTCATTTTGTGGTACTATGTATGTGTCGGGGGGTCCGGCAAGGTGTCTCACCACCAAGCCAAACTAACCTCGCCCCCGGTCGAGGAGGCACCAGAAATGCCTAGCACCATTGTACCACAGGCCCAGGCCGTCCAAGCGCTCGCGCGGGAACTGCGCGCCGTCCGTCAGTCGCCCTGGCAGATGATTTATGGCCTGCCCAAGCACAGCCCCCAGGCGCTCGTTGCCGCGCTCGTCAGCGCGGCGGATGACCTGGCCTGGGAAGCTGGCCTCCAGGCCAAGTTCCTGGCCCTCGCGGAAAGCCGCATCGCCCAGCTCGAAGCGTCCCAAGACATTCACTTTGGACGGGTCGCAGACCAATGGGAAGAAGACGCAGACTCGCTCCTGTTCCTCGAAACCTGCGCCGCCGAACATTCCTTCCGGGACATCCTCGCCTAGTCACAGGCCGGGGGCGGCGAGGGCCAGCGCAAAGCCTGACCTGGATACCGTCCCCGCCCAGACCCGGATGAAATGTAAGCCGAAATACATATAGGCGTGACGCACGGACGCAAGCCCTCCCGGTGACGCCCGGTTTTAGTTCAAGTTTTAGTTTAGGAGGATTGGAAAATGCCGACCAGAGAACGATCTACAGAACCAACAATCAAGCGGCCCGCCGCGCGCACCTGCAAACGCTGCGGCCAGCCCATCAATACCCAGACCGACAGTTGGGAGATGAAGCACAGCGACGACGGCAAGTATGCCCTCGGCCTCCAGCACGTCACCTGCCCCCCCAGCCCCGAACTCCAGGCCCTGCCGCCCTCTCCCTCCTCGCCTTCTTTACCCTTTCCTCCGAGGGAGGGGGCGCCGCTTGCGGCGGGGGTAGGATCGCCGGGGGGCGGCCCCATCTTCCTCACGATGGACGAGGCCGCCGCCCTGTTGCGCGTCTCCAAAGCGACGATCCGGCGGCGCATCCGGGACGGCGAGCTGCCCGCCAAGCGCCTGCGGGGCGGCCAGACTGTCCTGATCGAGCAGAGCGATGTTCTGGCCCTGCTGGACGACATCACGCCCGGCACCGAGATTTGATTGAAGCGGACGAGTCACAAGGGGAACCGAAAATGACAGACCGACAGACCGAAACCAGTTTCACCAAAACCAATCCTGCCCTCGGCGCAGTCCTCTACACCCGCGTCTCGACCGGCGAACAAGACAAGAACGGCACCAGCCCCGAGACGCAGCGGGACGCCTGCCACGCCAAGGCACTTGCCCTAGGCCTGCCGATTATCGCCGAGTACCACGACGGCGGCATCAGCGGCGGCTATCTTTTGAGCCGGCCGGGGATGCTCGCCGCTCTTGCCGACATCCAGACCGGGCGGGCCGACACGCTCATCTGTGCTAACATCAGCCGCTACAGCCGCGACATGGAACACCAGCAGGCCATCAAGAAGGCCGTCAAAGCTGCCGGGGGCCGCATCGTCTTCTGCGACATGGACTTTGACGACACCCCCGAAGGGGATCTGGCCTTCGGCATCATGGGCGGCTTCGCGCAGTACGAGAAAGCCGTCATCAAGGACCGGACCATGAAGGGCAAGCGCAAGCGAGCCGAGGAGGGCCAGCAGCCCCAGCGCAGCACCCCCGCCTATGGCTACCACATCATCACCAATGCCCAGGTAGAATGTGGCCTGTACCCACCCGAGATGCGGGGCCGCTACGTCATCATCGAAGGAGAGGCCGAGATCGTCCGCGAGCTGTTCGCCTGCTACGCCGCCGGCAGCGCCGGCTTTGCGCCCCTTGCACAGTCGCTCAACGCGCGCCGCATCCCTGCCTCGCGCGGCGGCCTCTGGCATCCCGTCTGCGTCGCCATCATCCTGCGGAACCCCGTCTACAAAGGCCAGCCCGCCTACGGCCGCACGTCCCGGACGCTGGGAGAGGCCGGGCCGACCGACCGCCACCAGCTTACCGGAACGCCCCTCCTCCGCCCCCGCGCCGTCGAAGCGGCCGGCAAACAGCCCGTCCCCCTGTCCGCCCCGCCGCTCGTTTCTGATGATCTTTGGGAGGCGGCCCAAGCCTGCCTTTCCAAAAACCAGAAGTCCCTCGTCGGCAGCCCCAAGCAGGCCCGGATGCTCACCGGCCGCGTGGAGTGCCCCTGCGGCCACCGCGCCGCCGTCGTCGGCAGCCGGGGCAAGAAAGCCTATCAGTGCCAAAAGGAGCGGCAGAGCCGGTTCCAGCTCGGCGTGTCCGCCTGCCGGAACACGACCTACTCCCTGCCACGGACCGAGCAGAGCGTCATCGCTTCCCTGCAAAACGCCGCCGAACACCCGGAGATCATCACCGCCGCCGCCCAGGCGTACCAGGAACCCCGGGCCGCAACTGACACCGCCGCCGCGCTGCACCGCGAACGCGCCGCCATTGACGCCGCCCTCGGCCATCTCAAACAAGAAGAGTCCGCCACGGTCCAGGCCCAGATCGCCGGCATCCAGGCCGGGGCTAGCCCCGACGCCTACGCCGCCGCGTTCGCCGACCTCGCCGCACGACGTAAGGACCTAGAAGACCGGCGCGGTGCCATCGCCAGCAGGCTGGACGCGACGGGCCGGACACAAAAAATGGCCGGGCCGCCTCGGGCCCAGCCAAACACGCACGAACTCGGCAAACAAGCGCTCTCAGACATGGCGCGCGTTCTGTCCTCCGACACCCTGCCGGGGCGGGAGAAGCGCGACCTCCTCGGCGGCGTCATCTCCCACGTCATCTGCCAGCCCGAAGGCGCCGACGTGTACTACTTACCCGGCGTCTTCCCCGCCGCGTCGCCATTCGATAACTCGATGCTCACCGAGTTGATGCAGTAGCGCTGCCCTGTTGGCACCGGCCCATCGTCGAAGACGTGGCCCAAATGGCTGCCGCAGCGGGCGCAGGTGACTTCGACGCGCTTCATCCCGAAAGAGCGGTCCTCGTGTATGTCCACGGTGCCCGGCTTGGCATCGTAGAAGCTCGGCCAGCCGCAGTGCGAGTCGAACTTGGTGCCCGACTCGAACAGCTCCTGCCCGCAGGCCGCGCAGACATAGGTCCCGCCGTCCTTCGTATCTACATACTTGCCTGTGAAGGGCCGCTCCGTCCCCTTCTCGCGCAGGACACGGTACTGCTCCGGCGTAAGCTGCTCCCGCCACTCCTGCTCCGTCTTGACGATCTTCTCCACAGTTTCTGTCTCGCTCATGGATGTCTCCCTTTCACAGTGTTCACTTTTGTTTGAACACGGGCGCAAGGGGCGGCGTTCCACTCGGGGCGGCCTACTTCGCCAGAATGATGACGCGCGGCTTGCTCTCACCCGCCCGCCGCACGGTCAGGGTGAGGCTGTCTTTTCCAAAGACGTCATCCGTCTGGTCTGCCGACATGGATGTGGTCAGAACGCCGTCTACCGCAGTGATGGTGTCTCCCGCGACAAGCCCGGCTTTCTGTGCCGGAGACCCGGCATCCACTTGGATGACGTTGATCGGCTGTTTGTCCGGCTTTTCCACGGTCAAGCCGGTCTCGATGTCTGGGGGAGCGGCAAACAGGTCTGCCCTCACAAACGAAAGGGCGAACGGTTTGGACGTGATGCAATTCCCACAGGGGCGCGGCAAGGAGAAGAGGGCGCGGCAAGGAG
>JANLUQ010000644.1:0-8001 GCA_031363565.1 Armatimonadota bacterium
GGGCGTTCACGGCGGGGCGTTCACGGCGGGGCGTTTACGGCGGCGGGATTGCACCCGGCGGCGGGATTGCACCCGGCGGCGGGATGGCACCCGGCGGCGGGACGGCACCCGGCGGCGGGATGGCACCCGGCGGCGGGACTGCGCAACATCAGTTATTAAAACAGACTTACCCGCTGCGCCAGCCTTGGCCTGGGCGCGCTTTCCGCCGTGAAGGCCCAGAACGACCTGCCGCCACCCCCGCAGATCGGACCCACGCCCCGTGAAAACCTGGAACACAGGCAACCTTCGACGGTACTAACCGGCCCGCCGCGACGTTCAGCCTCCAGTAGTCCCTTTCAGTAGTCCCCTTCAGTAGTCCTCTTCAGTCGCTTCCTTCAGTCGCCTCGCGTCCGGCAGTCAGCCCGCCGCCGCTTGGAGCACCGTTCAAGGCGCCCGCTATACCTCGGCGACAGGTGCTTTTGTGCTTCGGGCTGAGTGGTATTATGTCATCCAAAGTCGAAGCCAGTCCCAAAAATCAGGCGAAAAATAAAAATGAAATATTGAAGATAAATGCTTGACAACTGTTCGGAATGGACTTATAATGAACTAGTCAAGATTACTGCCGTGCCGATCCTGAATAGCCTGAAGTGTAGTAGTCTGAAAGAGTATTTGCATGCCGTTCGTTGCTGAGGGCAGAACCGAAGAAGCCATCCCGCTCTACCGACGCATCGAGAATGTGCTGCGGGAGCGGATCACCGACGGCACCTGGACGGTCGGTCAAGCCCTGCCCAGCCGCTGCCGCCTCTGCACCGAGTTCGCCACGACGCGTGTGACGCTGGACAAAGCCATCCTGGGGTTGGTGCGCGCAGGGCTGCTCCACTCAGCCAAAGGGAGCGGCACCTTTGTCGCCCCGCCCGGCCCGGTCGCCGCGCCGCCTGCCCTCCATTTCGCCGCCGCGCCGCGCGCCCTGCGGATCGGCATTATGCTGGAGCGGACCCTGGCGGGTGGAATGCCGGAGGAAGGTTGCGACGACAACTTTTACTTCGGCCCACTGTTCCAGGGCATTCGCGATGGTCTCCTTGGCCAGCCCGTCGAGATGCTCCACGCCCATTTGGAGCGCAGCGATTACAGCCGCTTTTACATTGACTCGGGCCTCGACGGGTTGCTCCTGATCGCCCATTCGCTGGACGGGCTGCCGACGCTGCACCAATTGACTGCCGACGGGGTTACGTTTGTGGCAGCCGGGATCTCCTCGACAGACCCGAAAGATGCCGCGCTGCCCTGTGTGGACACCGATAACGTGCACGGCGCGGCAGAAGCCGTGCGGCACCTGCTGGGGCTGGGGCACCGGCGGATCGCACTCGTCAACCTGGCGACGGTGAACTCCAACCATTACGACCGCCTGCAAGGTTACCGGCGCACGATGGCGGCGGCGGGCGTGTCCGTCGCGCCCGAAGACCTGGTGCTGTTCTCGACCTATGACATGGCTCAGTTCGAGGACCGCATTGAAGAATGGCTGCTGCGGGCGAGATCGTCCGGGCCGCTGCCGACGGCGATCTTCGCCTGCGACTACCTGATGGCGCTTGCGACCCTGCGCGTCCTGCGCCGGCACGGCCTGCGCGTGCCCGAAGACATCTCTTTGGTCTCCTTCGACGATCCGCTGTCGGCGGCGCATCTGACGCCGCCGCTGACGACTGTCCGCCAGCCCGTCTACCGTCTGGGCCGCCGCGCCGCCCAGCGTCTTCTTCAAGCGTTGCAGGGCAAGTCCTGCCCGCAAGGTATGGAAATCCTTCCGACTGAACTCATCATTCGGGATTCGACCCGCCCATTGACGGCGGCTCCGCCCACAGAAGTTGAATTAGTCGCATAGGGGAGGAATGTGATACCTGTGACAGGCTCTTCACTGAACATCAGATCTCGTCTATTTGGAGACATTAGTCGCTGATGTCGGCCTGCGAGGGTTCTCAGCAGAGGTCAGGCATCGGGGCGACAGCGCCCTGGATGGCTGGCACAGAGACGCCGCTTCGAGAAAAGGCGCGTCATTCCAGTAAAGGAGGTGAATGCATGGTTGGGCCGTTAGGGCAGTGGCATGGCATAAACAAAAGGACGCTGTTTCCAGTTCTCCTAGTTGTTTTTTTTCTCTTCATGGCGATCCTTATCTCGTCGGGATTAAAATCAACATTGAAACCCGCGCCGGCAGTGCCAGGACCGGTCAACCAACCCTTACAAGCCAGTCTTCAGTCTCGGCCGCAGCCAAATTATCTGAAGCATGCCGGGGAGGGCCAGGCTTACATGCACAAGCTGCTGGTGCAGTCCGGCGGCGACCTTAATCGGCTCAATGCCGACGATCGATCCTTCGTAGAGTCTGTCTTGGGAGGTCATGCCCACCGGTACTTTCCTATAATGTACCGAGGGATGACATCAAAAACCAAGCCGGGCGCTGCCACCTCCTCAAACCACGGGCACTCTAGTGACACAAACTAAAGCGCCAGAAAGTGTGACACCGTGACCAAGTACCGAACTTCAGAGCGCCGTTCAGGCTTCACGCTGATCGAGCTGCTTGTCGTCATCGCGATCATTGCGATCCTTGCCGCCATCCTTTTCCCTGTCTTCCAGAAGGTCCGGGAAAACGCTCGCCGCGTCACCTGTCTGAGCAACCTCAAGCAGCTGGGCTTAGGGGCGATGCAGTATACTCAGGACAATGACGAGCACTACCCCAACGGCTGGGGAACTGATGCACAGCATACGCTTTGGCGTGTCTCAATTCAGCCGTACATTCAGAAGTACGGCAATCAAGACAATCTTTATGATGCCAGCGGCAACTTCGGCGTACTTTCCTGCCCGGATCATCCGGCAGGAAAAGACTTTGGCCCGAGCAGCTACGGCTACAACATTGACGGTGGTTTCGGCGGGAACTGGGTTGATGAAGGCGGCGGTAACGGCGAGTCGCCGGGAGCGAGCCTCGCAAAGATCAAAAGCCCTGCAAATGTCGTCATGTTCGCCGATGCGGCGAATATGGATGGGGCGAGCAACACCAACGATCCCAACTATAAAGATGGGTCGGGCGTCTGCAACAACTATGACACGAATGGAGGTAAGAACGCCACTGGAGACTGTGGCCCTTACAAATTCGACGCGACGAAATGGGTGGAGAACTGGGGCTGCGACTGGAACTTCGGCGTCCCCGGCACCCACGATGACTGGAAGGTGGGCGAGAACTACGCAGCCTTTGGTCGCCGGCCAGTTGCCCGCCATGGTGGCTTCATTGCGACCGTGATGGGCGATGGTCACGCGAAGGCGCTGCGGGCTAGCTTCATGAACGCCAAGCTGGGTACACAAGACGATATGCTGCATGACCACGACTGATCCCGACCGCAAGGTATTTTCCATGACGCCCAAGGCACAGGAGGCGGTTCCCACCGCCTCCTCTTCCAATCGTGATCCATCATTGCCTTCACGCCCTGGACCGCGCGTTCGCCGCGCGCGGACAGGGCTGATCGCCCTCGGCGCATCAGCCGCCATTCTTTTCAGTTTGGCCCTCCTGACGGCACAGAGCGCACCCTATCGGGAGTGGCGCTTTTCCCGCCAGCGGCTTTCCACACTCGAGCGTGAGTGGGCTCGGTCGCAAACCGATCCCATCTTTCTATACTACTTCGGCCTGCGTCTGAATCGAGAGGGACGCTATACTCAGGCTGACCCAGTGCTGCGACAGGCGGTAGGCTTTGATCCCGAGTCGCCCCGATTGCGCGACGAATGGGCAAAGGCGCTGCTAGGCAGTGGGCTTGCGACTGCGGCCTTTGCGGAACTATGGCAATTCGTAGGCAGCCACCCGGATTCGGCCGCTGGGCATTTTGCTCTCGGGAAGTATTATTACACGCAGAATTCCCGCGGCCACGCGCAGCAGGAGTTAGAGCGGTCGGTGGCTCTCGACGGCCGCCAAGCGGAAGTCTGGCTCTTCTTATCGGAAGCCGCCGACAGTTTGGGCAACAAGGAGCGTGCCAAGGAGGCGGCAACGCGAGCTGTGGCCCTGGAACCGCGCGGCGGCCAATACCATCTGCTCCTGGCGTCTCTGCTAGCACAAAGCCCGTCGCCGAAGCCGGCGGGGACCGAGTACCGAGCGGCGGTCGAGCTTATGCCCCGGAATGCTCTGGCACATCAGCAATATGCACACTTCCTGCTCGATGCCTCTTCCGATGTTGCCGACCACGCTCTGGCGGTTGCGCAGGCGCGTGATGCCGTGGCACTGGACCCGACAAACTACCTCTCGTTCCTGATCCTCGGACGCGCACTTCAGGCCAGCGGCCAGCCTGGACCGGCGGTGACGCCACTGACGCAGGCGGCTTCACTCTCCACGGACGACCCGGCGCCGGCATTGGAGCTGGCGCGGCTGGAACAGGCGCAGGGACATACGGACATCGCAAAACGGTGGCAGAGCGTCTACCTCCAGAGGCAGCAGTATAAGACTCAACTTGACAATCTCATGGAGGCCTTGAGGGTCAACCCTGGGTCGCGGATCCTACACGCTCGGATCGCGCATTTGTATGGGATACAGGGCAATGTCGCTGACTGCGTTCGTTATCATGCGCTCAATCTCCATCTGGCGGTTGACGCGCCGCCGGTTCTGGTTGCCGCGGCTCAGGATCTCAACGAGGGCGGTCACCCGGAGAAGGCGCTGCCATTGGCCGAGCGCGCCGTCATGATTTCCGACCACCGTGCCCTCTTTCATGAGGTGTTGGGGGATTCGCTGCTCGGCATGAGCCAATTTGACCCGGCGGTGAAAGAATACCAGAATGCGTGCGGCTGGGATCCGGCGCGTGAGCCAGTATTAAGGAAGCGTCTGCTGGCTTATGTGTATGAGCAGGAAACGCAGGCACAGGCCAAGTTCCAACAGGGGGTCATGCTGACGAAAACAAGCATTGGGCCTCGGCCGTATACGCCGGAAGTTCTTCATCTGGTCCAGCAGGCGGTTTCCATCGAACCAAAAAACCTTATGTTCTTGCGGTTCCTCATGAGCGTGCAAATCGCCCAGAAGCATTTTGAGGACGCCATTCAAACGGGACAAAAGATAGTCGAGATTATCCCGCGTGACCCTTCAGCCAACGCCCAACTTGGGGTTCTTGTGCTGGAGAAGTCGCAGGCGCCTGATTTTGCCCAGGTGGAGAAATACTTCCAAGTTTCTGCAAATGACCCGAAAGCCGCCCCGACGCGGCATTATGGGCTTGGACTGCTCGCATTGCAGCGACATCAGCCGGCCTTAGCCGTCCGAGAGCTGCAGCAGGCTGCGGCACTAGATCCGAGCGCGGATGTGACTTATTACAATCTTTCGGAAGCGGAGCGCATGGCGGGCGATCCCCAGGCAGCGGCAAAATTCATGGCCGTTTTTCAGCGGCGATCTCAAGAGAAGCGGACGGAATCGGAGCTGCTGTCGGATGTTGGACAGCATCCCAACAGGCTGCCGGGCTATCTGCATCTCGCCGAATATCTCCGCGCGCATGGCCAGCAGAGCCAGGCGCAAGCTGTCCTTGCGGAAGCCCGCCGACGAAAGCTCGGGCAAAAAGCGGAAACCGCGAGAACTCATTTCCCACAGCTCTGACTGTGGAAGTTTACGAGAAGGAGGTGAGTATCAAATGAAGCAGAATGTAGGGCCTGTTGCAATCATCGCTGCTGTAGTGGTTGCCGTCGGATTGCTCGTCGTTCTCGGTCGCCATTTTCTGGGACCGACCATCCAGACTTCGGATCATCCTCAGATCCCGGCGTATGCACAGCAATACCAGAAAACTGGAACCCCCCCTCCAGCCAGCAGCGTCGTCGGTCATCAGGGGGGACAATAAGGTTCTCCAGATACACGATGAATATCTCCCCGCGCCATGCGCCCGACAGGGCAGGTCGCGGGGAGATTTGTCGTCATGCAAGAGGTGAAGGGGAAATGCAGGCACACCCCCGGACGCACGGCGGAACTCCGAAGGCGGAACTCCAAAGGCCGCTCCTTAAGTATAAGACACCGACGGACTCTCTCCAATTTTCCCTGCGAAAGCCTCGCCTTCCGGCGTGGATGTTATGAATGCCCCAAATGAACAAACTCACCCTCACGTTAGCCGCCGGGCTGGAACTGTGCGCCGCGCTGGGCGCGCTCGCCCAGGTGGACCTCCCGCCGCCGCCGCCTCGCCTCGGACCCGCGCCGGGAGCGGCGCCCAATGCGCCTGCCCTGCCGAACATCGCCGCGCCGCCCGTCTTCCAGGCCACACCGAACGTCCCCCACGACGGGGCCGCGCCGACAGTGATCGCGATTGATGCTGGGGCGAACCGACACCTGATCAGCGCCCTCATCTACGGGACCGCCTTCGCTTCCAAAGAACAGCTTCAAGCCCTGAACGCCACGCTTAACCGCAGCGGCGGCAACGGCTCGACGCGCTACAACTGGAAGCTGAACGCCTCCAACCACGCGAATGACTACTTCTTTGAGAGCATCGGCGAGTCGAGTGCCGTACCCGGCGAGAGCGGCGACACCTTTGTCGCCGCCAGCAAAGCGGGCGGGGCGCAGCCGATGCTCACCGTCCCGATGCTCGGCTGGGTGGCGAAGCTCGGCCCGGCCCGTGAGAAGCTTGCCGGATTTTCGGTCAAGAAGTACGGCCCGCAGCAAAAGACCGACCCGTACATGCCCGATGCGGGCAACGGCCTGAAGCCGGACGGCAAGACCGAAGTCCCCGCCGGGGACCCAAACGATGCCAACCTGCCGGCCACGCCCGACTTTCAGCGCGGCTGGCTGGACCACCTGACGACCAAGTGGGGCAAGGCGGCGGGTGGGGGAGTCGGCTGGTACTTGCTGGACAACGAGCCGGCCCTGTGGAACGGCACGCACCGGGACGCCCACCCCAAGGGGGCGACGATGGAGGAGGTGCTGGACGACACGCTGGCCTATTCCGCCATGATCAAGTCTATAGACCCCGCTGCCAAGACGCTCGGGCCGGAGGAGTGGGGCTGGAACGGCTACATTTACAGCGGCGCGGACGAGCAGTATGGGGCCGCCCATCATTGGGACGGGACATATCCCGACCGGGCCGCGCACGGCGGTATGGACTATCTGCCCTGGCTGCTGGACCAAGTCCACAAGCATGACCTCAAGACAGGCAAGCGGTCCCTGGACGTGTTTACCGCCCACATCTACCCGCAGGGCGGGGACGGCGGCGACGACGTTTCGCCGAAGATCGAGGCTTTGCGGAACCGCTCGACGCGTGCCCTGTGGGACCCGGACTACACGGACGAAAGCTGGATCAAGGCCAAGATCATGCTGATCCCGCGCCTGAAAAAGTGGGCGCAGACCTATTACCCCGGCACCAAAACCGGCATCACTGAGTACAACTGGGGGGCGGAGGGGAGCATGAGCGGCGCGACCGCCCAGGCCGATATTTGGGGCCTCTTTGGACGTGAGGGCCTGGACCTCGCGACCCGCTGGACCACGCCCGCCCAAGCCTCGCCGACGTTCAAAGCGATGCAGATGTACCGCAACTATGATGGCAAGAAGTCAACCTTCGGCAGCATCAGCGTCGCGGACCGCGTCCCCGACCCGGATACCCTCGCCTCGTTTGCCGCCCTGCGTCAGTCCGACGGTGCCCTGACCATCATGGTCATCAACAAGGCCCTGACCGGCCCGACCTCCGTCGCCCTCTCCCTGTCCCGCTTCACGGCGGGCGCGGCGGCCCAGGCCTGGCAGCTTGCCGGGGGCGGTGCGATCACGCGCCTGCCCGATGCCGCGCTTGCCGGGGGCCACTTGACGGCGACACTGCCCGCCCAGAGTGTCACGCTCTACGTCATCCCCGCCCGCAAGGGGTGACGCGGGCCCCCCAGCCCCCAGTTCTGGAGGAGCAGGATGAAGACGTGGTTAGGACAGGCGGGCGCGATAAATCGCGCCCCTACGTCTTCCCCCCTTCGCTCCGGCCCCCCCCAGAATTGGGGGCCGGGGGGCCATCCTCAGAAGTCTTCTTCCTGGATCTTCGTCGCTTCAGCCGCCTCGTGCTCCCTGAC
>JANLUQ010000703.1:0-7228 GCA_031363565.1 Armatimonadota bacterium
CTCCGAAGCGGTCACCGTCGCCCCCGCAAGTGTGCCACGGACTTTGACCTGGGGGCTTGCGGCTAGGCCGGCGAAGAACTGGGGGGCCGTCAGTGCACCGCCCGCGCCATCACCGTAGACCGTGCTGGCGGTCGTCACGACCGGGACGCCGCCCGATGCCGGGACGAACCCTTCCCACTCCGAGGGGGAAGCCAGGAGGAAGGTGTTCGCCGAAGCGTCTATCGCCGTCGCATTCCCCTCCGCCTCTACGCCGGACGCCGCGCCGCCGTGATCGCCGCCGCCCGCGCCGCCGCCGTGGCCGCCTTCGGCCTCGTTCTCCAGCTTGGCACGCGTTGCGGTCAGCGTGTTCGAGGCGGCATCATAGGTGCCCTCAACCTCGGCCGCCTGCGCCGTTGCCAAGCCGGCGAAGAAGTCGGCCGCCGTCAGTGTGATCCCGCCCTTCGCCCGGAAGACCGTGCCGCTGCCGGTCACGATGTTTACCGTGGTCTGCATCGGCACCAGACGCTCCACCTGATGCGTCGTCAGTGTGAACGTGCCCGCCCCGGCGCTGACCGCGCCGGGCACGCCTTCCACCTCTGCTGGTTCCTGCTCGCCGCCGGCAGGCCTGATCTTTACCTCCGAAGCCGTCAGGCGCTGCGCCGTGACGTCGAAGAGGCCGCGCACCGCCACCGTCTGGCCCTCGGCCAGCTTGGGGTTTGGGGTGCCGTCGGCATTGAAAAACGTGGTCTGGGCGTCTGTAACGACCGAGATCGTGCTGCCTTCCCGCGTCAGCGTGAAGGTGAAAGCGGGCGAAGCCCCGGAGAGCTGGGACAGGACGCCCTTGTACTCCTCGCGCTCGTGTCGGCTCGGGTCATCCAGGCCCGCCTTGGCCCCTTCCTTCACGACGGGCCGCACCTTGCCGCCACTGACTGTGAAGTTGGCAAGGTCGAAGTCTACGACGAGGTCGTCATGGCCCGACCCCAGGGAGCGCGGGGCGGTCAGCGGGAAGGACAAGACGGCGTGCCCCTGGCCGTCGTGCGCTACGGCGTCATCCACCGGTGTCGCCTGGCCGCTGGAGGCCCCCGCCGGGAACAGGAGCACACTGTTGTCTATGGTGACCTTGATGCCGGTCGCCGTGCTGGCGTCGATCTTGCCTGCCCCCAGGAGGGCGAACCGCTGCCCGGTCGCGTCCCGCAGCGTCTTGAGATCAATCGTCTTGCCCTGGGCGTCGTCAAAGACGGTCTGCGCCGTCCCATTGCTCGACTCGACTTCGACCCGGTGGATGGTCACCCATACATGGTCATAAGCCTCACTGAAGCTGTCCGTGGCGAAGACGCCCACGACGGCGCTGGCCGTCTGTGAAGGTGGCGGGGCGCTGGACAGGGGGCTGCTGCCGCCGCCTCCACCCCCGCAGCCGGCGAATCCGAGCGCGCCGACTCCTGCCAGCAGCGGCAGCCAGAGCTTGGCGGAGAACCGCGCTGCTTTGCGACTGGTCGTGAGAGATCTGTTTTTCATGTGGTCGTCTTTCTTTTGGGGCACATCCCGTCTTCAATCAGGGATTCGTGTGGTTCCACAGCCTCGTTGCGGTGCGCGCGTTTCAGAAGCTTCGCCGGTCGTCCGCAGGGGCAAAGTTGGGTGGTGCAAAAACGGAAAGGCGCGGGTGACGGTTGTTACCCATGACCCTCTATCGGCTCTTCCCGGCCAACACTGGAGGCCTGCGCCCGCGAGATCGGCGGCAGCGGTCGCTGGGGAGGTCGGGGCGGCAGGGTGTGGAGAGGACAGGGTATGGAGATGGCAGGGGCGGAGCGCCTCTCAAGGATGCGCTGGTACCGACGGACGACCACCGTACCAAGCAGGATGACGACCAGCACAGTCAGCGCCAGAAGCCAGGCTGTGGCGACTCCCAAGGAACCGCCGGCAGTGGGGAACTCCCCGCGCGAAAGCTGCGGGCCACGGATGGCGACGACGAGTGCCTGCGAGGTCGCCTGAAGATGGCCTCGTCGGCGGCGGCAGTCCAGGCAGCAGATCAAGTGCAGGCGGGTCAGCGCGGCCTTCAGGGGTGGGAGCGCGTCGTGGGCAAGCAGCAGCAGGTCTTGGTCTCGCTCGGGGTGTGTCACGATACCTCCCCCCCCGCCGCCGGGTCGTAGGCCCGCAGACCGTCCGCCGCCTGGGTGTGTGCCCGGTAGAACTGATATTTCACGGTGCTCAAATTGCGTCCTAATGCCCCGGCGATCTCCGGCAGTGTCAGCTCGGCGTAATAATAAAGCTCCAGGACCTCGCGCTGCGCCGGCAGAAGATGGGCGAGTGTGGCCTGGACGGAGTGCTTGAGGTCAGCGGCGGCGAATGGGTCCGGCCCCGCCGGGATCATATTCTCCATCACCTCCGACCACGACTCGGCCGGGGCACGGCCCTGAGCGCGCCGGGCATCGGTGGCCTTATGGAGCGCGATGCCGAAGAGCCACGCTTTGAAGCCGGAGCGCCCGGCGAACATCGGGAGGGCACTCCAAGCCGCGATCAGGGTGTCCTGGAAGACGTCGTCAGCAGCCTCTGAACCCGCCCGGCGCACCAGGAATCCACGCAGGGGGCGTTCGTAGGAGTGGACAAGGCTGTCGAAGGCGCGGCGGTCGCCGCGCCGGGCGGCGCGCACTCGTGCGGCTTCACTGCCCCCAGCACCCGCAGTTATCAACCGGCTCCAGGAGATCACGAGTCGCGCACTTTCCAGCCGCTCCCTGTCAGGAGGTTTTCATCAGCAATGTCGTCGACCATAGGTGAAAAGTTGGGACAGGCGAAAACCTATTATCGAGGGCTGAAGGCCGCGAGGATGCCGCCCAGAGCAGCCGCCGGCGTGCGGCGCTCCTGAAATACGAGTGTGTATAAAAAACCGCGAACCGGCGGTTAAAGCCGCAGCAACAAAGGCACGAAACCTGCCTCCGCAGGTTAATACAGATTGATACAGAATCCGGAGTCTGCGAAGGCAGAGGCTTTAGTGGGGTGACTTTGTGCTTTTGTTGCCGCGACTTCAGTCGCCCGCCCCTCTTCTTAGACACACTTTAAGGGGCGCTCGTCCTCATCCCGCGTGTATTGCAGCCGCGCTAGGCCCAACAGCTTCAGGTTTGACTGGCAGGAAGCGCGGCGCGCGTTCTCGCGGACCTTCTGGAAGCCCGGGAATTAGGATGGCGGCGAGGATCGCGTCTACGGCGATGCCGCCCCAGGCGGCTGGCCGACCGTAGACCGCTCGATCAGGACCGGGCGCAGGCGCACCGTCACCGTCGCGGCCTGCGGGCCGGCCGCCAGCCGCTCCAGCGCCGTCTGCGCCACGGCCTCGCCCAATGTCTCCGTGGGCCGCTCGATCGTCGTCAGCCCCGCCAGCAGCGCTTCCGGGTCGTTATCGAATCCGATCACGGAGAGCGCGCCGGGAACGGCGACGCCGACCGCGCGAGCCGCATCGAGGATGCCCAGCGCGACCACGTCATTGGCCGCGACCAGGGCCGTCGGGCGTGCCGCGGCGGGTTGGGCGCGCCACATCTCGAAGGCCGAAACGCCGTCCTCGCGGCGCGGCAGCCGCTCCCCCTCTTCGGGCAGCCGGACCCAGGCCGCATCCCCGGCGACCTCCGAGGCCGCCAGCGCCTGACGGTAGCCCTCACGGCGCTCCCGCACCCACTCGTGCCCCAAAGAGGCGCCCGCGAAGCCGATGCGCGTGTGCCCGCGCGTCAGCAGGTGCCGTGTTGCCAGGTACGCGCCCCAGCCCGAGTCGAAATAGACCTGACTTGCAAGGCCTGGGTAAGACCGGGTGGAGACGATGACCGGATGGACATCATGGTCGTGCAGGATAGAAAGGGCGCAGGCGACCTTCTCGCGCGTTCCCAGCGGGTGAAGCAGAACGGCCGCCTTCACCCCCGCCGCGACCGCCCGGTGGGCCATGTCCTTGACGGAGCAGGGATCGCCGGCAGAGTGCGACTGGTCCATCAGAATCAGCTCGGCACCCGCCTGCCCGGCCGTCCGCTCGAAGGCGGATGTCACCCGGTACAGCCACCCCGCCTCGGCAGCCTGGCCCGTGCCTCCTGCCCCCTGGAATGGTGCCACTAGCATAATCGTCGTCCCAGAGACGAATGGCGGCGGGATGGCGACCAGGAACGTGCCCGATTGGGGCTGACGGCGCAGGAACCCCTGCGCCTCCAACTCTTCCAGAGCGGGGCGCAGCGCCGTCCGTCCGACCCCCAGAACTTGCGCCAGCTCTCGCTCTCCCGGCAGGCGGTCCCCGATTTGCAGCGTTCCGCCCCGGAGGAGATCGCGCAGCCTGAGATGGTTGTCTTTGTTTTTCTGCCGTGACATGACTTGCACCGATGACTGGTTGGAAACTGGTTTATTATGCCCTAGCTTGGCGGTGCTGTCAAGGGCTTGTCTGGTTTGCTCCTTTGCTTGGTCGGGGATACTGCACTTTGGACAAGGAGTACGCACTATGGCAACTTTATTACCCGATGCCGCCGCCTCCGGCACATTCACCCTCGGCGGCGATCTGACCGTCAACCGCATGGGCTTCGGCGCGATGCGGATCACCGGCCAAGGGATTTGGGGCGACCCAAAAGACCCCGCCGAAGCCCGGTGCGTCCTGAAACGGGCCGTCGAGATCGGCGTCAACTTCATTGACACGGCGGACTCCTACGGGCCGGAGGTTTCCGAAACACTTATCGGGGAGGCGCTCGCCCCCTATTCGGACAGAGTAGTCATCGCCACCAAAGGCGGCCTGACACGGCAGGGGCCGGACCAGTGGCTGCCGGTGGGACGGCCCGAATACCTGCGCCAGTGCGTCGAGATGAGCCTGCGGCGGCTGAAGACGGACACGATTGACCTATATCAGCTCCACCGAATTGACCCCAAAGTGCCCGCTGAGGAGACCCTGGGGGCGCTCAAAGACTTGCAGGCACAGGGCAAGATCCGCCACATCGGCCTGTCTGAAGTCTCCGTCGAGGAGCTGGAACATGCCCAGACCATTGTAGACATCGTCTCGGTACAAAACCTGTATAACCTGACCGACCGCAAGGCCGAGAAACTACTCGACTACTGCACTGAGAAGGGCATCGGCTTCATCCCCTGGTTCCCCGTGGCCGCCGGCGATCTGGCCCGCCCCGGCGGCGTGCTGGACGAGGCGGCGAAGAAGCACGGTGCTTCCATCGCCCAACTCGCCCTGGCCTGGCTCCTAAAGAGGTCGCCCGTCATTCTGCCGATCCCAGGTACATCATCGGTCGCCCACTTGGAGGAGAACGTCGCCGCCTCCTCGCTGCAACTGACCGATGCGGAGTTCGAATCCCTCAGCGCCCTCAGCAAATAGAGGCCGTGCTGTGAAGAGAGTTAGGAGGGAAGGGCGGGGGAACCCGCCCTTCTTTTTGTCCTGCATCCCTCGTCCGCATCGGCGTGCTTTGGGCCTGTCACACTCCCCGCAGGAAGTTTGCCGGCCACCACCGAACATACAAACGTCCGGGAGGATGAGGTGGTGGGGAAACTACCCCCGTTCCCCCGCTTGCGCGTCGAACAATTCCCCTTACGAGGAGGGCCGGTTGCCCGGAAGGGTAGCCATGGGCATTATAGCCCATGCCATGCAGGAGCGCCACGGGTTGAAACCCGAGGCAGCTTTGTGGAAACAACCCCGCGAAATGCAACCCAAACCTCGCACACGATGGCCTCTGCTCATTCTACTTCCCCTCTGCCTCACCGCGTCCCTGCTGACGCCCCAGAGGGCGCGCGCCGACGCTATTGACGACTACGTCCAAGCGCAGATGCAGAGGCAGCACGTTCCCGGCGTTGCCCTGGGCGTGGTCCTGAAGGGGAAGTTCGTCAAGGAGAAGGGCTACGGGCTGGCCGATGTCGAGCGGAATGTCCCGGTCACGACCGATACCGTCTTCGAGATCGGCTCCATCACCAAGCAGTTCACCGCAACGGCCATCATGCTGCTGGTGGATGGGGGAAAGATCAGCCTCGACGACAAGATCAGCCGCTACCGGGACGGCCTGCCTGAAGCCTGGCGGGCGGTGACGATCCGGCAG
Source organism: Armatimonadota bacterium (assembly GCA_031363565.1). GTDB lineage: Bacteria > Armatimonadota > Armatimonadia > Armatimonadales > Capsulimonadaceae > JANXMY01. The sequence goes on from JANLUQ010000703.1 coordinate 6,021, forward strand.
CTTTTGTCCCACACCTCGGGCATCCCGGACTATGAGGCCATCATGGGCTACGGGTCGTACCGCAACATCATGACCGCTGATCAGGTCATCGCGCTGGCCGCGAGCAAGCCCATGGACTTCGCGCCCGGTACGCAGTGGCATTACAGCAACACGGGCTACTTCCTGCTGACCTTGGCGCTGGAAAAGATCACCAACCAGCCCTATTTCCAGTTCGTCCAGGCGCACCTCTTGACGCCGCTGGGCATGACGCACACCCGCTCCAGTGAGCCGCGCGACATCATCCCCTTGCGCGCGGCGGGCTATGCATTTGAAAATGGGCGCTTGGAGAACCGCGACCCCATCCAGCCCACGGCAACCGGCGGCGCGGCCATGCTGGTCTCGACTCTGGGCGACATGGCGAAATGGGGGGCGGAGATCCTGACGCCGACCCTCCTGCGCGAAAAGGACTACGACTTGATGTGGGCGAACACGCCCCTGGCAGACGGCACCCCCAGCGGCTACGGCTTCGGCTGGTTCGTGGCCCCCAAGCATGGACACCGCGCCCTGGAACATTCCGGGGGCACGGCCGGCTTCACCTGCGACATGCTGTGCCTGCTTGATGACCGCCTCGTCGTCATCGTCCTGACTAACGGCTATCAGTCTACGGCCCGCCCCACGCCGATCATGGACTACAGCGCCGCCTTCTTCCTCCCCGGCCTGGCTGGTGCGGGTCCTGCGGGCGGTTTCAACCGCCTGCAAAGAAAGGTAACTCATGCCTGATGAACCCTGCCTCATCTGTGACCGCGTCCAGCTTTGGCGCAAGGGCCGGAACCCATACGTCATCCACGAATTCGAGCACTCGCTGCTCGTTGTCGGCGACCACCAGTACCATCCGGATTATTCGCTGGTGCTGCTCAAAGACCACGTCCGCGAACTCCACGAGCTGACCCCTGCCGTACAGACCGCCTTATTCCAGGAGGTCATGGCGGCGACAAACGCCATCGTCCAAACTTTCACCCCTGGAAGATGAACCACGCCTGCTACGGCAATGCCGAAGCGCATGTGCATCGGCACCTCTTCCCCCACTACGACACCCTGCCGGACCACCGCAACAAACCCTTGTCTCCCCGCCGCCGAGTTCGGGGACCACAAAAGTCAAAACCTGCCCTCATCGTAGGGGCGCCGCTTGCCGCGCCCTTCTTCGGGAGCGTGGGAGGGCAAAGGGGGCG
>JANLUQ010000741.1:0-5583 GCA_031363565.1 Armatimonadota bacterium
CGCACGCGTGGGTGAAGCGCACGCGTGAGTGAAGCGCATAGGCGGGTGAAGCGCATGGGGCGGTCTTGATCCTCCGCCCGCAGGGCGGTCGGCGTCCTCGCCCCTCAGACCTGCCGTTCACGGCGGGGCGCTCACAGCCCGGCGCTCACAGCCCGGCGCTCACAGCCCGGCGCTCACGGCCCGGCGCTCACGGCCCGGCGCTCACGGCCCGGCGCTCACGGCTCGGCGCTTGCGGCCCGGCGCTCAGAGTGAGGCTTGCGTAACATCAGTTGGTAAGACTTGGTGGCTCCTTTTGTTTCAGTGGGACACGTTGCCGCGCTCGTCGAAGGTGGAGAAGACAAGGTGGAGAAGACAAGGTGGAGGAGACGCTGGCGTTCGTGGCGCTTCACCCAGCGCTGAACCCTTGGGATTTAGAAGTGCAGGCTCCCGCCTTCGCGGGCGGAGAAGAGGGCGTGAGACCGGAAAGAGACGGACGGAGAAAAGGGCGCGATAAATCGCGCCCCTGTGGTGGTGCCCGTGCGGGCAGTCATGTGAGGAAAGGTGCCGCCGGGTCTCATTGCTGAGGCCCGGCGGCTTTCTGTTCGGTGTTCCCTACTGGCCCGGATGGGGGACGACCAGGGAGACGGGCGCGTAGGCGTAGATCCAGTAGCCGAAGCCGGGCTGGAGGAGGCCGGTCGGCGACAGGGAGACATAAGCGCCGTGGCCGCCGCTACCGTTGCTGGCGGTGGGGCTGAAGCTGTAGAGCAGGGAGCTCAGCAGCAGAGGGGTGCCCGAGACGGCGTCGGAGAAGGAGACGACCGCCGTGCCGGAGGAGACGTGGAGGGCGCTCAGGCTGACCGGAACGAGGAATGGGTCACCGATCATGTTCCAGCCCGCTTGGAGCGGAAGGGTGAAGTCGGTCGTAGTATCGGCGGGAACGCCGACGTGCGAGAGCGTGACGGCATGGGGCAGGTTCACGAAGTAGCCCCGGCCCAGGCGGAGCGAGTCGGCGGGGGCAGTCGGCGTGATGGCATACTGGCTGACCGTGCTGTTCCAGGTCGCCAGGCGGACACCGGTGTAACCGAAGAGGGAGTCCAGGGACTGCCCGGAGTAGTCATAGGGCGTCGAGATCATGTTCAGCCCGGCGGGGAAGGAGGTGCCGACGGCGGTGGTGACGGTGAGCGTCGCCGTCCGCGTCTGACCGCCGACGACGACCGCGATGGTGGCGGTGCCTGCCGTGGGCGTCCCGATGGGGAACGTGGCCATGGTTGCGCCGGCGGGGACCGTAGCGGTGGCCGGCAGGGTCTCCGCCGCGCCAAGCTGGGAGAGGGTGACGACCAGGCCGCCGGGCGGCGCGGGGGCATTGACGGTGACGGTGCCGGTCGTCGGGACCCCGGCGATGACGGCGGACGGGTTGATGGTCAGGTTCGTCGCCTGGATCGGCTGGATGGCGAGCAGCGTGGTCTTACTGATGCCATCAAGGGTGGCGGTGAGCGTGTCCGCGACCGGGACGAGGACAACGGTCGTGGTGACCGGGAAGGTGGCCGTGGCCGCGCCCTGGGGAACCAGGACGGTGGCCGGGAGGGTTGCCGCCGGGTCGCTGCCGGCGAGTGTGACGACAAGCCCGGCGGGCGTGGCGGCGGGCGAGTCGAGCGTCACCGTCCCGACAGCCGGGGCGCCGCCGGTAAGGGTAGCGGGCGCGACCGAGACGCCGGTGATGCGCGCGGAGCGGACTTCGAGCTTGGCCTTCTGGCTGACGCCGGAGAGGGTGGCAGTAATTGTCGCGATAAGCGTCTTGGGCACGGCTTGGGTGGCGATGGAGAAGGTCGTCGTCGTTCCTCCCGCCGGGATGGAGGCGGTGGCCGGGACGACGGCAGCCAGGTTATCGCTGCCCAAAGCGACGACCACGCCGCCGGTGGGCGCCGGGAAGGTGAGGGTCAGCGTGCCGGTCGCGGTCTGACCACCAGGCAGGGTCTGTGGGGCGAGGGCGATCCGTTCCAGGGCGGGGGCGAGCACGGTCAGGGTCGCCGTCACGCTTTTGCCGCCCGCTGAAGCCGTCAGGGTGGCGACGACCTGCCGGGTCACGACACTGGTCGTGACGGCGGAGTCCGCCGAGGTTGCCCCAGCAGGGACGGTGACGGTGGCGTGGACCTGGGCGGCAGGGTTACTGCTGGAAAGGGTGACGATCAGCCCGCTCGTAGGCGCAGGGCCGTTCAGCGTCACGGTCGCAGTCGCAGTGTCGCCGCCGTTGACACTGCTTGGGGAAAGGCTCAGGGTCGTAGGGGCGATGATGACTGGGGCTGGGTCTATCTCCAGTTGTGTCGTTAGGGTGCTGCCCCGATAGGCGGCGGTGATGCCGACCGTGGTGCCCGTCGTTGCCATCGTGGTGATGGTGAAGGTGGCAGTGGTCTGACCAGGGGCGATGATAATGGGGGAGTCAACGGGCGCGGTCGTGACGTCGGACGAGGTCAGGGTAACGGTCGCGCCACCGGTGGGCGCGGGGTTCGCGAGGGTGACGGTGCCCGTCACCTGGAGGCCGCCGACGACCTTGCTGGGTGTCTGCGCTACCGTGGCGACGAGCGTGAGGGAGGCGATGGCGGTGCCGGTGGTGTTCGGCGCGGGCGCAAACAGGGGGAGCAGGCCGGACCCGATGAAGGACCCCCACCCTGTCGCGTTGTCATAGCCCACGGTGGCATGGTAGAAGAGGTTGGTGCTGTTGTCGGCGATGTCATGGAAGCCGGCGGCGTAGTTCTTGCTGTTACCGATCTCGTAGATCAGGGGGTTGGCGAAACCCAGGACCGCCTGACCGTTCTTCACGCGCTGCTGATTGGCGAGCGCGGCGAAGGCCGCCCAGAGCGGTGCGGCGACGCTGGTGCCACCGACGGGGAACCACTGGCCCGCATAGTAGATGGCATAGCCGGTATTCGGGTCGGCGTCCAGAGAGACATCCGGCACATTACGCTGCGTGGTGGACAGGCCAACCCCGCGCTGGTAGTCCGGCAGGGGCCAGATCTTGCTGATGCCGCCGCCGCCGCCGGAGCCAAAGGAACTGCGCGCGTCGGGCGTCGGGTCGGCCCATGTAGTCTCGGAGGCATACGACCCACCAGGCCGGGTCACGGAGAGCGTGGTGCCGCCGACGGCGGTGGCGAAGGGCTGGGAAGCTGGGTCGGCCGTGCTGAGGGTCGCGCCGTCCGTGTATGCGCCGCTGTCGCCGGAAGCGATGAAGCAGCTTTGGCCTTGCATCGCCATCTGCATCAGGGACGCGTTTTCAGCGTTGAGGCTCGGCGCGTCCGTCTGGTTCTCCCCAAGGCCCCACGAAATGCTGACCTGTTTGGCGCGGTTGTCGTCGGCGATCTTTTGGAGCACATCAATGCCACCAGCATTGGTCAGGGGCGCCTCGTAGACGATGATCTTGCTGGCGCCGGGCGCCAGGGCGTTCATCACTTCGATGTCCAGCGTCACCTCGACTGCGTTCGGCCCCGCGACCCCGCTGTACCCGTCAACGAGAACGTTCTCCAAGGGGATATTCGTCAGGCCGAAGCTGCTGTTGTAGGTTGTGATGTCGCTGGGGAGGTAGCCGTCCAGCTCATACAGGCCCATGGTCTGGCCGACCCCAGTAAGTGGGGTCTGGTCCAAGTTGTAGGCGGCCTTGATGTCGCTCGGCGTCAAGGCTTTCAAGCCGGTAAAAGGGTCCGTGCCGATCTGGTTTGGCTCGGGGAAGGTGCCCAGGGCAGGGTTCAGCAGGAAGGGGCTGAGGAGGGGCTTGAAGGCGGGCTTCAGCGTGCCGGACAGCAGGGAACCCTGGCGACGGTAATAAGGGTGGCGGACGGCGGCGTCGTCCAGACCGATGACGCCCGACAGGCGTCCGGCCAGAGAGGCCGGGATGGCGGGGTCGGCGTCGGGCGCGTGGAAGACGCGCCCATTAGCCGCCTGGTACCGGCCCAGGCGGACGGCGAAGGCAGCCTCGATGGCGGCAGCGGACCCAGAAACCGAGAGCAGCAAGCGGCTTGGGGAGACGTGGGCGACGGTCAGGCCCCGCGCACGGGCGAAAGCGGCGACGGCATCGTAAGACTCCTGCGTCGGGCCATATCGGCGCGCGAACTCATCGGACGTGAGGTAGCGCCGGTAAAGCGGGTCGGCAGGGTCGTACAGCCGTCCCACAAAGGCTTTTGCCCCCTCGGGGTCGCGCATCGGCAGCACCAACGAAAGCGTCAAAGTCTGGCTGTTCGGAAGCCGACCCAGTGCCCGCGCTCGCGCCATGGCGGCGGCGGGAATGTGGCCGGGCAGCCGCACCGAGGCGGAAGCGGGGGCAGCCTGCACCGCCGTCCGGCTGCCCGGCAGAACGAGGCAAAGCGAGAAGGCGAACAGGGTGAGGAGGAGGCACCGGCCCCTTTGCATCGGCGGGAATGGTAGTTTCACGGATTAAGAGTCCTTTAGCGCTTGAATTGACGGCTAGGCTTTCCTATAAAATATCACACCTGGGCGATTTTGTCAAGAAGCGAACCCGTAATTTTATGAAAAAGAGGCTCGAGGAGGGTCAGGAGGCGGTCCGGACATCGCGCAGGTACTTCACATGGCCGTCGAAGAAGGCCCGGTTGCGCCCGCCAAAATGGACGCCGCGCCCTTTGAATCCGGCGGGCGCAGGGGAGGTGCTGGGGAAATACGGATCCACGGCAAGCTCCAAGTCTGCCTCGCTCTGGGGCACGAGCGGGTTGATGGTCGGGTCATGGACGATGGGGGAGTTCCAGGCGGCAATGTCGCTGATGCACTGCTGGGGCAGCTTGCCCCAGCATTCAGAGGGCTTGGAGAAGTCTGGGCGGTCGAAGCGCCACATCCAGTACCGCGTGGTCAGGCCCTCCGGCGTCGTCTCGGCGACCCGGTTGTAGCCCGCCGGGTCGGGCTTGTCCAGGGCGGACCCTTTGACGCTGGGGCAGGACCACACGCCGCCGTCCTTAAGGTAGGGGTTCAGGACGGTCGCCGCCCAGCCCGCGCGCGGATCGGAGCCAGGGAAGGAGCCGGTCCCCCAGAGAGGATTACCGCCGGGCATGTTCTTCAGGGCGCGCCGGTCCGGCAGGCGCTCATCGCTGTCCTGCTCATACTGGATCATCGCCAGCCCGATTTGCTTGAGGTTGGACTGGCAGGCCGCCCGGCGGGCATTCTCGCGGACGCGCTGGAAGACCGGGAAAAGGATGGCGGCGAGGATCGCGATAATGGCGATGACGACGAGCAGCTCGATCAGGGTGAATGCTGGGGTAGAGGTGCGTGTGGAGGTTAGAGTACGGCAGCGCATAACGTGACATAAACGCGGCGGGAGGGGGACTGGTTCCCGACCCTCTCCCGCCTCTGCGTCTGATCCTCTGCATCTGATCCTCTCCCCGGTGCGAGCGCGGATCCTCTCCCCGCGACAAGTCGCGACCCTCCCCTCGGAGGGAAGGGGGTGTGAAAGGGGCTAGGGCACCTCTTAACAGGAGGCCCGCCGGTCACGGCAGGCCCACGACCAAACCAGTCAAACCCCCTTTGACACACCCTTCCCTCCGAGGGGAGGGTCGCGACTTGTCGCGGGGAGAGGATCCGCGCTCGCACCGGGGAGAGGATCAGATGCAG
>JANLUQ010000709.1:0-16096 GCA_031363565.1 Armatimonadota bacterium
GCGATGGCATCATTGCCCGATGTGCGGGTTGGTGTTAGACCGAGACATCAACGCCGCCGTCAACATTATGGCATTGGGACAACAATGCCTGCCTGTCGCGACAGGCTAGAAGCCCGTTGATTTATCAACGGGAGTTGTCACTCTCCTTGAATCCCTTCCCTCCGAGGGGAGGGTGACGAACTTGTGAGGCGGGAGAGGATTCTATCCCAACCGCCCGTCCCGAATGACCGAGGGCAGCAGGGCGGCGTCCACAATGCTCGTATTGTTGTCGGCCATGACGACGCAGCGCTCCACGACGTTTTCTAGCTCGCGCACGTTGCCGGGCCAGGGGTAGGACAGCAGATGCATCATTGACTCGGATGAGAACGCTTCGACCGCTGTCCCATTCTCGCCGTTGAACTTGTGCAGGAACTGCGCGACCAGCAGTGGGATGTCCTCGACGCGCTTGCGGAGCGGCGGCATGGTGATCTGGATGACTTGCAGCCGATAATAGAGGTCCTCGCGGAACTTGTTATCCTTGATAAGCTGCTCCAGATCGCTGTTGGTGGCGGCGACGACGCGCACATCCACCTTGATCGTCTTCGTCCCGCCGACGCGCTCGAACTCGCGCTGCTGCAAGACGCGCAGCAGCTTCACCTGCACTGCCCCCGAGATGTCCCCGATCTCGTCTAGAAACAGCGTCCCGCCGTGCGCCAGTTCGAACCGGCCCTTTTTCTCTGCTGCCGCCCCGGTGAAGGCGTTCTTCTCGTGGCCGAAAAGCTCACTCTCCAGAAGCGTTTCGGAGAGGGCGGCACAGGAAATGGGGACGAATGGGCCACTCGCCCGGTCGGACTGTTCGTGCAGGGCGCGGGCAACCAGCTCCTTGCCTGTCCCGCTCTCCCCACGAATAAGGACGGTGGCGCGCGAGGCGGCGGCGCGGCTGACCGTGAGGAGGATCTCCTGCATGGCGGGGCTGACGGCATTGGCGAGCAGGGATGGGGCGACTCCTTTGACTCCAGGCTTGGTCCCGCCCCCCGCCTGCGACTCGGCGGCGCGTGACACAGCGCGCTTGACGACGGCCCGGATCTCGTCCATGTCGAAGGGCTTGGTGATGTAGTCCGAGGCGCCATAGCGCATCGCATCCACGCAGGTCTTGATCGTCGCATAGGCTGTGATCACGATGGCGACGGCATTGGGATGGCGCTGCTTGACCTTCTGGATCAGCTCCACGCCGTTCATGTCCGGCATGATCAGGTCGGTGATCAGCAGTGTGACCGGGTTGGTGGACGCCCATTCCAAGGCCTTGACCCCGTTCTCGGCGACATGCACCTCGTAGCCGTCCTTGATGAAGATCGCTTGCAGGACGCGCCGGATATTAGGTTCGTCGTCGGCGATCAAGAGCGTCCTGGGGTTCGGTGATGCGGGCGGGGATTCTACTACCATACTACCTGTACTACCCTATCCTTACTGTCTGACTTCTGTTCTATCCATCTTCTGCGGTCAGGCCGAATAAACGGCCCAAGCCTCGTAAATCTGACCAGGCTGATCGCTGCGCTGGTCGGTGATCTCCATCCGCGACGGTGGTACCATGCCGGCAGGCGTCGGATGGACAGGAAGCTGGACCGTGAACGTGGACCCCTCGCCGGGGGTACTGTGGATCACCAGCCGGCCGCCATGCGTCTCGATGATCTTACGGACGATCGCTAGTCCCAGCCCGGTTCCCTTGGTCTTGGTCGTGAAGAACGGGGCGCAGATCTTGTCCATCTTGCCCGCCGGAATGCCCACGCCCGTATCGGTGAAGTCCATCTCTACGATGTCCGCCTGCATCTGGCGGCGCGTGGAGACCGAAAGCGTGCCGCCGTGCGGCATGGCCTGAACGGCATTGATGACGATGTTCTTAATCACCTGCTCTATCTGGGAGTGGTCGAGCGGGAGTTCCGGCAGATCAGCCTCGAAGTTCTGGACGACCCGCACATCCTGGTCTGCCAGATAGGCGCTCATGAATTGGAGCATCCGGGCCAGCATGGCATTGACGCTCACGAGGTGCATCTCGGGCGGTGTCACGCGGGAGAACTCCAGGAACTCCGTCGCGATCCGGTCCAGGCCGTTGACCTCCTGAACAATCATGTCCAGGAACTCGCCGTGCTCGGCGATGACGTCATCAGGCAGGCCCCGGCGCAGAAGCTGAGCCGCCCCTTTAATCGAGGAAAGCGGGTTACGCAGCTCGTGGGCGATGTTCGCTGCGAGCTGCCCGGTCTCGGCCAGCTTCGAGACCCGCTCCACCTCCTCCTTCATCTGGACCTCATTGGTAACATCCTCGAAGATGACCACCACCCCCAGCGAGTCTCCGGACTCGCTGCGAAGCTTAGACGCGCTCAGGTTGATATATGTCTCCTCGCCCTGGGCATTCGGGTAACAAAGCTGGTTTCGCGTGAAGACCTTGCCGGTTCGTGCGGTCAGCTCGACCATGTGCATGGTCTCCTCCCGCACCGCCTTGTCAAGCTGAAGCATCTTGATGAACTCGCGGTAATGCCGGCCGATGACCTGGCCCGCGCGCAGATTGACGATCTCCTCGGCCCGTTTATTCCAGGTGACGATGTAGCCGTGCTTATCCACGGTGATGACGCCCGCCGCGATAGAGCGCAGGATGTTATCAGTGTAGCGGGTCAGGTTGCGGAGCGATGTCATCTCTCGGTAGATCGTGGCCGCCTGTGAGGCGACCAGATGGAGCATCATGACGCTGTCCTCGGTGTAGAGGTCCGGCGTCCGGCTTTCCATCATCAGAACGCCGATCAGCTCGTCGGCAACGACCAATGGGATCGCCATGCGCGAGCGTGAACAAGGCGTCTCGATGCCGGGAAGCGCCGGGTCCGGGATGGTCGGCAGGTCCGAGGCGATCAGCCCCGTCCGGGCGCGCAGGGCGCGCGCGGCGATGCTGTCCCCGCCCAGCAGCAGCGTCCCCTGCCCGATAGTCTCGTCGGCCCGCTCGCCCCGCGCCGCCCGCACCGTCATCGTCTGCCCGCCCTCATCCACGGTCAGAAGCGAGGACTCGTCGCTCCAGACGAGGCTTGCGACGATGTCCAGGATGGACGACAGGGCTTCTTCCAGCGTCGTCGCCGCCCGGACCTTCTGCATCAGCTCGTAGACAGCGGACAATTCCAGATCGCGCTGGCCGATGCGGCGCTCGTAAGACGACGCGCTGCGGAGCACGGTGGCCGCCTGTGAGGAGGCGACGGCGATGAGTTTCAGCTCTTGATCGCCGTAATCTGTGCCGTGCTTGCCCAGGATGAGAAAGCCGACGGCGGCGTCGTCCACCACGAGCGGCACCAGGGCGGTCGCGCGATGCCGCGCCAGGAACGCCCGGAAGACGGGCAGCCACTCCGGCCCGAAGATCTGTTCGGCCTCTCCCGTCGTCAGCAGTCGTGGCGCGCGCAGGGCACGCGCGGGGGCCGAAACCGGGACGGGGGCAATGAAAGACCGAAGCTGTTTGCTCAGGATATCCGAGACGCCGCGCCAGTGCAGCGCGCTCAGGCCCTCCTGCGAGTCGTCGAACAGCAGCAGCAGGCCCGCATCGCTGTCGGTGATCTGGGTCGCCAGGTCGTTGACCGTCTGGGCTGCCTTCTGGACGCCGGAAGTCGCCGCTAGAGTCTTACTCACCTCGTACAGCGTGGTCAGCTCGGCATAGCGCTTTTCCTGCCCGGCGATGACGCGGGCGTTCTCGATGGCGATGCCGGCCTGGTGGACAAACGTCGAGAGCAGCTCGATGTCGGCACGTGCGATGGGCCGCTGCGGACCCGTATTACTGACGACGATGACGCCGATACAGCGCCCGCGCGCAACGATAGGCTGGGCGTAGAACGCCTCCATTTCCAATGCCTGCCCATACTCCCGCTCCCCCGGCCATGTGTCGGCGACATTCTCCACCAGGAGCGGCGCCTGTCGCTGGGCGATTATGCCGATTACGCCCTCACCCATCCTGACTTCGGCGTCCGGGTCATCAGGCGAGGTTCGGCGGAAGCCGCGCACGATACGCGGGGAAAAGCGGCCCGTCTCCATATCCAGCAGATAGATCCGGCAGCGATCGAAGTGGACGACATCCACGATGTTATCAGCCACCTGGTTGAGCACCTGGTCGAGATCCAGAGTGGAGGTGATCGTCTCGGTCAGTGCGGCCAGCGTGGACAGTTCCTGGAGCTTGTGGTTGAGCCGGGCATAAAGCTGTGCATTGTTGATCGCAAGGCCGGCCTGCGTCGCGAAAATAGAAAACAGCCGCAGGTCTTCCTCGGTGAAGAACGGGGCGGCGGCCCGGCGGCGGATGCACAGCACCCCCTGGACCACGCCGTCCTCGTTTTTCATCGGCATACAGATCGAAGAGGAGACATCGGGGACGCTGTGGACCGATGATCCTTGGAACCGGGGGTCGTCCGCCAGTGAGTTCAGAAGGAGCGGCTCGCCGGTCTCGACGACGCGGCCCGCGATGCTGCTGCCGACAAAGATGCGGGCGTTCTCCACCACATCATCGGGCAGGCCATGAGAGGCGGCGATGACCAGCGAGTCGGACTCGGGCAGCTTGAGCAGCAACGAGCAGGCCTGTGCCTCCATGACTGCCGCCGCCTTTTCGGTGATCATGTCCAGCAGCCGGTCAATCTCTACCTTGTCCATCGCCTGGCCGATGTCATACACCGTGGCGACCTCGCGGATGCGTCGCTCTACCTGTGCCCGTGCGGCGGTGATCTCATCCCGCCAGAGCGTCTGGCGCAGGGCGATGAGGAAGAAAGGGGTGAGAATCTGGGACAGCTCAGGCCAGCACTCTCGTCCCCCTTCGGACAAGTCCGCCGCCCAAAGCCCAAGCGGCTCCTCGGAAGCCCCGAGAAGAAGAGAGATGCCCTCGCCTGCGTCCCCTCCGCGTCCGCCTTCCTGGCGCTGGGAGGCGAGGCAGGCTTCGGCACGTGCCTGCAGCGTCTCTGTCGCATCGCCCGCAAGCAGCAAAAGGCCGTTCCCCGGCCCCACGCAGTAAACCGCGATCCGCGCTGTCGCCAGCGCCTCGGACGCCAGCGCCAGCAGCAGGGGCAGTGGTGATCGGGTGTCATCTGCCACGATCTGCGCCGACTGCCGCAGGAGCGCCTCGACCCTTTCACTCTTGAGTACTGTATTCATAAGAATCCGTTGCTTCATTATCCGGCACTTTTGCCCCGTTGTCAAGCGTACAAGAGAAACCATAGCATCCCCCGCCGGAGTTCACCTCCATTACGGCCCGGGGCAAACGAAGAAATCGCCGTTAAGAAAAGGACCCTCTACCCATGTCAACCGATGCCACGCCGCGCGCCACGGACGCGCTGACGAGTTATCAGCCGGACAAGCCCGCCTTCCGTGACGCGGCACAGGAGACCACCGACCGGGCCATCCTGGCAGGTGCCCCCGTAGACCACACCCTGGGCAACTATGTCGCCGCCGTGACCGAGACGCCGCAAGAGAAAGAGATAGATGCTGCCAACGGCCTGCGCGGCGCCAGGGGCCGGACCCCGACGGCGGAAGACTTTGATGGGCTGCTCACCCCTGAAGGCGACAGCGGTGACATTGTCGGCTCGGAAGTCTCTAACCGTACCCTCGTCTTCGGCGAAGACGGCAGCCTTGGCGGCACACTGTGAAGAATGTTTCGCAGGGAACCTCCGCCCTTGCCCCCGTGTTATTTACTGTAGTATCGGGAAGTGAACTGCCGGGCTGTACCCCCTCAAGTGAGCCTTGCAAAAACACGGGCAGTATGCTATAATGTAGCATCAGTTTCAGAGAACACACTTCTGAAAAGAGCGGGCATTGCGCCCGCTCTTTCTGTCTGTTCCGTCTGTCTGTTCCGCGTTGGGGAGCATTGAATAATTCTATGAACGGCGATTTTATCGAAGCCCTACGGCAGATCGAAAAGGAAAAAGAAATTCCTTTTGCTACGCTGCTCAAGACTCTGGAAATAGCACTCGGCAAGGCTTACAAGAAGCACTACGCAATCACAGGGGACGTGGTCGTCCACATTGACACCACCAAGAACGCCTTCAAGTTCTCGGCGGAAAAGATGGTGGTGGAGAGCGTCTCCAATGAGCACGCCGAGATGACTCTCGAGTCGGCGCATAAGATCAAGGCTGATGCCGTCCTGGGCGATATGATCCCAATCACGGTCACGCCTGAGAACTTCGGCCGCATCGCCGCCCAGACTGCCCGGCAGGTGATGATGCAGGAGTTCCGCGAGACCGAGCGCGAGAAGGTTTTTGACGAGTACAACGCCAAGATCGGCGAGGTCGCCACGGGCATCGTGCAGCGCACCGAGATGGGCAACGTCTACATCAACATCGGCAAGCTGGAGGCCCTTCTGCCCAAGCAGGAGCAGGTGCCGAACGAGCCTTACAGGTTTAATGACCGGATTAAGGTATACTTGCTGGAAGTGCGCAAGTCCACGCGCGGCCCGCAGGTGATCGTCTCGCGCTCGCACCCCAGCCTGATTCGCCGCTTGTTCGAGCTGGAAGTCCCCGAGATCGCCGACGGTTCCGTGCTGATCAAGAGCGTCGCCCGCGAGGCGGGTGCCCGCTCGAAGATCGCCGTAGCCTCCGAGGAAGACCGGATTGATCCGGTCGGCGCCTGCGTCGGCCACCGGGGAGCGCGTGTGCAGGCGGTCGTCGCGGAACTCTATGACGAGAAAATAGACATCGTCCGCTGGAGCGCCGATGTGAAACAGTTCGTCCAGGAGAGCTTGTCACCTGCCAAGAGCGTCCAGGTGCGCGTCAACGAGGAGAAGAAGTCCTGCTTCGTCCTCGTCCCTGACAGCATGTTATCACTTGCCATCGGCAAATCCGGCCAGAACGTCCGGCTGGCCGCACGGCTGACCGGCTGGCGTATCGACATCCGCTCCGAGTCGCAGGAGGCTAAGGCCGCCTTCACGCGGGCGGCGGAGGAAGTCGAAGCCGAGGAGCGCGGGGCGGGCAGCACAGCGGTTTCGGCACTCGCCGGAGATGGCGCAGTCGTCCTCCCGACCGGCGAGGGCGGGGATCCCGTCGCCTATGGAGACGAAGTGACCATTACGGCGGACATGCTGAAGATGCTTGACGACGAGGACGATGAGGGCTAGGAAAGCCGCCTCCTCACGAAGTGAACTTTCAGGTCATCGAAGGCGAAGCATTCGTGGCGATCATGTCTGAAGACGAGATCAATGCCGTGTGTGAGGAGCCTGAGAGGCTAACCCCCCGCACCCGCGAAGCTGCTAGGGCCTGATCAGACAGAGGCATGATGAAAACGCGCCACATACCGATTCGGACCTGCGTGGTCTGTCGGCAGCCCTCGGAAAAAAACACCCTGCTCCGCGTCGTCCGTTCCCCAGAAAAAGAAGGCGGCGGCGTAGCGGTGGACCCGACCGGGCGGGCAAATGGGCGGGGTGCCTATATCTGCGCCTCGGCGGTGTGCATTGACAAGGCCATCAAGCAGAAGCGCTTCGAGCGTTCCCTGTCCGCAGGTTCGGTGCCGCCGGCGTTGGCGGAGGCTTTGAAGAGCCTTGCGGAAAAAGTAACGAACGAAGCAACGGAAAAAACTGGGACCGCTGTGCAGTCCACAGGAGCGACCGAATGAATTAAACGATTTAAACGAGAGGTAAATTGATTCTATGTCAGGTGTGCGTATTTACGATCTAGCGAAAGAACTGAACGTCTCCAATAACGAGCTTTTGGATATTCTAAAGGAAATGGGCGAACCTGCCCGTACCCCCTCCAGCACGCTGCCGGACGAGGCGGTCACAAGCGTTCGCCAGCGCGTCGGCGGTAAGCCTGCTGGGTCGGTCGCGACAAACGGCAATGGTGCCGTTAGCCAGAACGGCAGCGGCGGGTCCGACAACGGGACGGCAAAAGTCGCCTCCCCTCCCTCCTCTAATGGCGCGGCCGCCTCTCCCGCCCCTGCGATAAGCACGGTCGCCCCAGACCCGGCGCGTGTGGTGGATGTCCCCACCGTCATTACCCTGAAAGATTTCGCGACGCTGATCGGCGTCGCGGCCCCGGACATCCAGAAGAAGCTGATGGGCCTGGGCGTACTCGCCTCGCTGAATCAGAAACTCAGCCCAGAGGTGACGACGCGGCTTGCCAAGAGCTACAAGGTCTCCATCAACATCATCTCCGATGCCCCCAAAGCCGAGGCTGTGCCGGTTGCCGCTCCCACTGCGCCCCGCGTCGCTGTTGTTGCCGCCAAGCCGCGCCAGAAGGCGGCCGGCCCCGTGTCGCGTCCCCCCGTCGTTACCATCATGGGCCATGTAGACCATGGTAAGACATCGCTGCTGGACGCGATCCGCCATGCGAAGGTCGCCTCGGGCGAGTTCGGCGGCATCACCCAGCACATCGGCGCTTATCAGGTAGATGTAGACGATCCCAGCGCGCCGGGCATGAAGCGCAAGATCACCTTCCTAGATACGCCCGGTCATGAAGCCTTCACGGCGATGCGGGCGCGCGGCGCGCAGGTCACAGACATCGCCGTCCTTGTCGTCGCCGCCGACGACGGCGTCATGCCGCAGACTATCGAGGCCATCAACCATGCCAAGGCTGCCGGCGTCCCTATCGTCGTTGCCATGAACAAGATTGACAAGGAAGGCGCAAACCCGACCAATGTCTTGACGCAGCTTACGCAGTACGATGTCATGCCCGAAGTCTATGGCGGCACTGTGCAGGTGGTCGAAGTCTCGGCGAAAGAGAAGCTGGGGCTGGACGATCTGCTGGAGAACATCCTGCTCGTTGCCGATGCCGAGGTCGAGCCGAAGGCCGATCCCAGCGCGCCCGCCACGGGCACCGTCATCGAGGCGGAGATTGACAGAGGGCGCGGCGCAGTCGCAACGATCCTGGTGGACCAGGGGACGCTCAAAATGGGCGACTCCATCGTCGCCGGCTCGTCGTTCGGCCGCATCAAGGCGATGCTGGACGATCGAGGGAACCGCGTCAAGACCGCGACCCCGGCCACTCCCGTCGTTATCCTGGGGCTGGGCAGCGTTCCCGCCGCCGGGGACCGCTTGGAAGTAGTCAAAGATGAGAAGACCGCCCGGCAGCTCGCCGGGGAGCGTGCCTCCGACTCGCGTGACGAGAAGCTGAACACGCGTCGCCCGGTGACTCTGGAAGACTTGCAGAAGCAGTTCAAGGATGGCGCGAGCAAGGAACTCAACCTGATTATCAAGGGGGATGTGCAAGGATCGGTCGAGGCGATCCGGCAGTCCCTGGAGAAGATCCAGCACGCCGAAGTCAAGGTCCGCTTTATCTCCTCGGGCGTCGGGGCCGTCTCCGACTCGGATGTCTTGCTGGCCTCTGCCTCTTCGGCCCTCATCGTCGCCTTCAACACCCGCGCCGAAGCGGCTGCCCAGCGTCTGGCCGAAGCCGAGCACGTCGAGATCCGCGAGTACCGCGTCATCTACGACCTGATTGACGATGTCAAGCGCGCGATGGCGGGCCTGCTCGATCCGATCTTCGAGGAAGTCGCCCTGGGTACGGCCGAAGTCCGGGCCGTCTTCAAGCTGCCTCGTGGCGGCGGCAGCATCGCTGGCTCCTATATCACGAGCGGTAAGGTCGTTCGCGGTGCTCAGGTCCGCGTCAAGCGCGGCGGCAAGCAGGTCTTTGACGGCAAGATAGACACACTGCGTCGCGAGAAGGACGATGCCCGCGAAGTCGCCCAGGGCTTCGAGTGCGGTATCCTGATCCCTGGCTACGACCCGCAGGAGGCGGTCAATGACCGCCCGCAGGACACCTTGGAGTGCTACGAGATGCGCCGCGTCGAGCGGACGCTGTAACCAATGGGGGCGGGGAAATCCCGCCCCTCTTTTCCTATGACCATCGGACTGCTGACTGCGGAACTGCATATCGAAGAGGCGAACTCGCTCAAGGACAAGCGGCAGGTTTTGAAAAGCCTGCTCGCCCACCTGCGGAGCGAGTTCAACATCTCGGCCACGGAAGTGGGCGACCATGACATCTGGCGTAAGGCGACGATCGGCATCGCCCTCGTCGCCACGGACGTTTCGTTCGCCCACCAAGTCTTAGACAAAATCATTGATCATATCGAGAGCAACCCCCGCGTGGACCTGGGCCACAGCGAGATCGAGATGCTCTGAAAGAGACCCCTTATGCCAGCAACACGGAAACAGCGGTTGCAGGACCAACTGCGAGAAGTGCTGTCCGAGATCATTCGGCGCGAGATGCGTGACCCGCGCTTTCAGGAGGGCCTGCTGTCCATCACCGACGTAGACGTGACAGCGGACTACAAGCAAGCGACGGTCTATGTGAGCGTCTTGGGCAGCGAGGAAGCGCGGCGCGATAAGCTAAACCTGCTGCGCGGCGCGACGGGCGTCCTGCGTGAGCAGCTAAAGAAGTCCAAGGCGTTCATCAATGTGCCCTCATTGACGTTCAAGTACGACGAGGCTATCGAGCGCGGCAGCCACATCTTTGAGGTGCTGGAACAGGTCAAGCGTGAGGACGACGCTCGGCCTAAACCGCCCGTCGAAGAAGAGCCGCTGCACGAAGACCCGCCGCAAGAAGGGCTGCTGCAAGAAGAGCCGCTGAAAGAAGCCGGGGCGGCAGAATGACTGCCGCTGATGCCAGCGCCCTGACGGGGCCTTTATCTGAAACGGCGGCTGCCATCAAGGAGAGTCGAAGCATCGTCCTTGCCTGCCATGTCAACCCCGATGGCGATGCGCTTGGCTCGCTGCTCGGCCTAGCTTTGGCATTGACCCCCTTGGGCAAAGACCTTCTCTGCCTCTCACAAGATGGCGTCCCTGACATCCTGCGCTTCCTGCCGGGCACTGAGCGGATCGTCCAGACGACGGACGTTCCCGCGTTCGATCTGGCCCTGGTCGTGGACAGCGGCGAGCTAGCACGCGTCGGCGAGACGGTCAAGCCGCTCATCGCTCGTGCGCGGCGCATCGTGGATATAGACCACCACGTCACGGCAGGCGCTTTCGGCGACATCCGCGTGCTTGATGCGCGGGCGGCCTCCACGGCGGAGATCGTCTACGCCTTGCTCCAGACATTGGGAACGCCCATCACCCAGGACATCGCCACTTGCCTCTTTACCGGCATCATCACCGACACCGGCTCGTTCCGCTTCCAGAACGTCACCCCCAACACCCTGCGCGTTGCTGCCAATCTGCTCGAAGCGGGTGCCCCGCCCGCGCACATCTCTGAGAACGTCTTCGACAACCGCACCTTCGCCGCCACGCGCCTCCTCGGCTTGGCGCTCTCGGCACTTTCGCAGACGCCGGACGGTCAGGTCATCTGGACCCATATCACCGCCCAAAACTTCCGCACCCTGGGCGCGACCGACCAGGACACTGAAGGCGTCGTCAGCTATGTGCGCGGCGTGCGCGGTGCCGAAGTCGGCATCCTGTTCCGCGAGATGGAGGGCGGCTCCATCCGCGTCTCCCTGCGCGCCCGCGAGAGCGTGAACGTCGCCGAGATCGCCGCCCGCTTCGGCGGCGGCGGGCACCGGATGGCTTCCGGCTGCACCCTCGACGTGCCGCTGGCCGAGGCGGAGCAGGCGGTCGTCAGCGCGGTCCAGCAGGCTCTCGCCTAGCCAATCCCCATCAACTCCCGCACCGCTGCCCCGATGTCCGGCGCGCGCATGAACGTCTCGCCTACCAGCACCGCTTTCGCCCCCGCGTCCGCCACGCGCTTGACGTCGGCGGGAGTCCTGATGCCGCTCTCTGCGACCAATGTCACATCGCCAGGCACCATCCCCGCCAGACGCTCTACAGTCCCCAGGTCCGTCACGAACGTGTTCAAGTCGCGGCTATTGATGCCGATGAGCTTTGCCCGCGCACCCAGTGCGACCTGCATCTCCGCCTCCGTGTGAACCTCGACGAGTGCCGTCATCCCGATTTCTCCCGCTAGGGCATGGTAGTCGATAAGTTGTGTCGGGCTGAGGGCCGCTGCTATCAACAGGACTGCATCAGCCCCGATGACACGCGCCTCATAAATCTGGAACGCATCTACGATGAAGTCCTTCCGCAGCAGAGGCAAGCTCACCGCCGTGCGGATCGCAGTCAGGTAAGAGTCATGGCCTTGAAAAAAGCGCTCATCGGTCAGCACGGAAAGGCACGCCGCCCCGCTCTGTTCATAAACGCGCGCGATCTGCACGGGGTCAAAGCCGGGCCGGATGACTCCTGCTGAGGGTGATGCCTTTTTTACCTCCGCAATCAGAGCGAGCGAGCCGACGGGCGGCGCTTGCAGGGCGAGCAGGAAGTTACGGCAGACCCAGCCGATCCCTCGCGCGGCTTCCTCGATGTGCGGCGCCTTGGTTTTACGCACCGTGACTTCCTCCCGCTTGTGCGCCAGGATCGTGTCCAAAATCGTCGGCTCAGGCATTCGTGAACTCCTTCAGCCGCTCCAGTGAAGCTATGGCCCCGCCGTTGTCAATCAGCGCGGCGGCGCGCTCCATGCCCGCCTCCAAGTCCTCTTCCACGCCCGCGACCAGCAGAACGCCCGCCGCGTTCAGCAGGACGATATCGCGGTGCGGCCCCCGGTCCTTTCCCTTCAGGATGTGCAGCAGGATATCGGCGTTCTCGGCAGGGCTTTCGCAGCCCGCGATATGCTCGATAGTCGCCCGCGCGATGCCGAGGTCCCACTCCGGGTCCAGCGTGTATGATGTCACCTGTCCGTCTTTCAGCTCGCTTACTGCCGTCAGCCCCAGCGTAGAAAGCTCATCCAGGCCGTCCACGCCATGCACGAGCAGGGCACGATGGCTGCCCAGGTTGCGAAGCACATGGGCCAAGGTTTCGCAGACCGCGCCGTCATAGACCCCAATCAACTGCACCGACGCCCCGGCAGGGTTGGTCAGCGGCCCCAATAAATTAAAAATCGTGCGGATGCCGATCTCCTTGCGCGGCCCGGCGGCGTATCGAAACGACGGATGCATAGACGGCGCGAATAGGAACCCGATGCCGACCTCCTCAATGCACTTTCCAAGCTGCTCCGGCGGCAGGTCCAACTTGACCCCTAACGCCTCCAAAACGTCCGCACTCCCGCACTTGGAGGTGGCCGCCCGGTTCCCGTGTTTAGCCACTGCCAGCCGCCCGTCGGCGGCGACCACGAGCGCGGCGGCAGTGGAGACATTGAACGTCTTCAGCGAGTCGCCCCCCGTTCCACAGGTGTCTACGATGACCTTATCGGTGCTGACCGGGACATGAACGGCGTACTCGCGCATGACGCGGGCGAAGCCGGTGATCTCCTCCACCGTCTCCCCCTTCATCCGCAGGGCCACGGCCAGCGCGGCGATTTGCGCGTCCGTCGCCCGTCCCTCCATGATCTGCCGCATCACGTCCGACGCTTCCGCCTCCGTTAAGTGGTTGCCGTCAATCAGATGTTGTATTGCGTGTTTCATAATCCCATTCTTCGTGTGGATCAAA
Organism: Armatimonadota bacterium; assembly: GCA_031363565.1. Classification (GTDB taxonomy): domain Bacteria; phylum Armatimonadota; class Armatimonadia; order Armatimonadales; family Capsulimonadaceae; genus JANXMY01. The sequence continues at coordinate 13,376 of JANLUQ010000709.1, forward strand.
ATGAGTGACTTCCACACGTTTAGCGCGAAATTCGGCAGTCGTCCCATCGCCGATTCCTTGTATCAGGGTCGTGATGTCGCCATCTGCTTGACCGATATGCATCTGTCCGATCGCGTTCTGTCCTAGTTCTTGAACACCCGATAGGCTCAAGTCCTGTACCTCACGCCAGAGCAGAACGAGGCTAGGACGATTGACCTTGTTCGCCGCCTCGTCCCAGTCGTAAAGCCGAAAGTTGATGCTGACGGTTGGGCCGTCCATGTCTATGTGGATGGCTATGTAATCCGCATCGTGGAACGCCGGCCAGCCGCCGTAATACTCTACGACTTGCGCCGCCCTTTCGATGAAGTCTATCGGCTTGGCGCTCACGCGTGAATCAGCCCCCGCACCATCTCCGCTCGCTCTGCCTCTCCTTGCGCCTCCAACGCCTCCGCGTCGAGCCGCAACTGACCGGCCAGCGGCGGCGGGATGCCTTCCTGAACGTCGCCGCGCAGGGTGTCCAGCGTCGTCGTGTTGACCGAGGTTTCCAGGGGTGGCTCGGTCGGCATGTTCTGATAGAAGAAGGCCGCCATCGGCTCCGACAGCGCCTCCACGATGCCGTCGTCGTGCTGCAAGGACAGTGACAGGACGCGGGGGTCCAAGGTGATAGGGTGAACGTCCGGCCGGCCGAAGCGCCAGCGGTAGGCGTTCAGGAAGCGGCGCAGAATGTCTTGACCCGTCGCCAGGGCTTTGTCACGTAGTTCTTCCGTATCCTCGTCGCCTTCCAAAGTCTGTTCCAGGACCAGGCGCAATGTCTTACCGGTCCACCAGGCCCACTCGCCGAAGATACCCTTGCCGTCGGTGCCTTCGGAAAGAGTCGGGGGAAAGAAGAGTGTCGCATCCATGCCGTTCACGGTGCAGACGAGTGGGTCCACGTCCGGCCCCTGCGCGCAGAAGTCGAGGGTGAACGGCAGGTCAATCAGGGCGTCGGCGATGAGTTTCAAGGGGAACGGCTTTCTAAAATGGCCCCCCCGCCCCCAACAATGGGGCAGTAGGAGCAGATGAACTTTTGGCTGCCCCATTATTAGGGGCGGGGAGCCTATTTATAGCACCGGCATCTCTGGCGGGATGGCCTCGTTGAAGATGTGGGCGGTCCCGTCGTCCTGAACGGTTAGGATGTTTTCTAGACGAACGCCGAACTTGCCCGGAAGGTAGATGCCCGGCTCGACCGAGAAGCAGTGGCCTGGCAGCAGCTTCGTGTAATTGCCGGACAGCATGTACGGAGCCTCGTGGTCGTCCAGCCCGATGCCGTGGCCCGTCCGGTGGATGAAGAACTCGCCGTAGCCCGCGTCCGCGATGACCTGGCGGGCGGCGGCGTCTACATCATGCGCGGTCGCACCCGGCACGACGGCGGCGACACCCGCTTGAAAGGCACGATAGACCACGTCATAAACATGCCGAGCCTCGTCCGAGGCCTCGCCGACGGCGACCGTCCGGGTGATGTCGCCGTGGTAGCCGTCGGTCATTGCGCCGAAGTCCAGGATGACGACATCCCCCCGCTTCACCTTCGTTCGGCCCGTGTTATGGTGCGGCGAGGCCCCGTTTGGTCCCGCCCCGACGATGGGCGCGAACGAATCCTGATGCCCAGCCCGCGCGATGCTCTGCCTGATGGCGAGGCTGATCTCCATCTCACTCGCGCCGACTTGGCACGCCGCGTAGGCGACGGGAATGAGCGCGTCCGTCGCCTCCCCCGCGTGCTGCAAGGCGGCAAGCTCCAAGGCGTCCTTGATCGCCCGCAGGGGGGCCAGTGCCGTGCCCGCCAGCTTCAGCAGCGCGGTCGGCATGAGTTCTTGGATCTTGAGCGCGAACCGGGCCGGCATGTCGTCATCCAAGCCAACGATGCCGATGTCCAGCATCAGATCCTTACTGAGCGAGGCCAGCAACGTCTCCCAGCCCTGCGCGTCGTCCCAGATGCGGATGTCCGATACCTCGGCGGGGTTCTGCCGCGCCTGCCCGGCGTTCAAGGCGGGCGTGACGAACAGCCAGGGCTGGTCGTCCGGCACGACGAGCGCGAGGAACCGCGAGCCGTGTTCCGAGAAGCCAGTGAGGTACTGCATGGCCGCGCCGGGCGTCAGGATGAGCGTATCCAGCCCGTTCTCGTGCATGGCCGTCCGCACCCGGCTGAGACGTCTTTCGTAAAGGTTCATAAGCCTATTATGGCACAGGAGCCGGGTTAAGCGTCACCGCTTCAAGCGTCATCGCTCCAGGAAGTTTCGCACCATCTGCTTGCCGTGCTCGGTCAGCACCGACTCGGGATGGAACTGGACCCCTTCCAGCGGCCACGACTTGTGCCTCAGCCCCATGATCTCGCCGTCGTCCGACTCCGCCGTGATCTCCAAACTGTCGGGCAGCGTCGCCCGCTCCACCACCAGCGAGTGGTAGCGCGTCGCCGAAAGCGGGGTGGGGAGGCCCTGGAACACGCCCTGCCCATAATGATTGACCAGGGACGTCTTGCCGTGCATCAACCTGTCCGCCCGGATCACCCGCCCCCCTAATGCCTGGCCGATGGCTTGCTGGCCCAAACACACGCCGAAGATGGGAATGCGCGGCCCGAACTCTCGGATCAAGTCCAGAGTAATTCCCGCATCATCCGGCGTGCCGGGTCCCGGCGAGATCATGGGGCTGAGGCACAAGTCGTGGCCGCTGGAAGGGGTCCAGTTCCATCCCGAGTCGGTGCTGACCGAG
>JANLUQ010000716.1:0-16991 GCA_031363565.1 Armatimonadota bacterium
GCGATGGCATCATTGCCCGATGTGCGGGTTGGTGTTAGACCGAGACATCAACGCCGCCGTCAACATTATGGCATTGGGACAACAATGCCTGCCTGTCGCGACAGGCTAGAAGCCCGTTGATTTATCAACGGGAGTTGTCACATGGCTATAGACTGCTCCATCTCAACGGCGCTTCACTGAGCCGCCCCTGACACCCTATCAAAAGGACCTTGACAACACATGCGCTCCAAATTCGCAAGCATCGCTTCCGCCGCCATTCTGCTCGCCCTCCCCGGCTGCGGCAAGCATGAGGCCACCGGGACGGGCGGGACGCCGTCTACGCCGCTCAAAGTCGGCATCATTCCGTTCGACAAGGTGGACGCCCTGCAGGCGTCCTTCAAGCAGTACGCTGACTATCTCGGCAACAAGTCGGGGCGGCCCGGCGGCGAGGTGTATGTAACGGGCAACTATGCGGGCATCTTGCAGGCCTTGCGGTCGGACCAGATCGACTGCGCCTATCTCAACCCACTCTCTTACGTTCTCGCCGTGCAGGAATTCAAAGACACGCCGGAACACCTGATCCCGCTCGCGATGCCGTACTTTCACGGGAGCCTGACCTATAAGGGCATCATCTTCGTCCGCGCCGATTCGGGCATCAATACCCTAAAGGACCTCAAGGGCAAGAGCTTCGCGTTTGGCGATCAGACCTCCACCTCCGGCTACCTTTACCCGGCGGGCATGCTGAAGGAGGCCGGGGTTGACCCCAAGACCGATATCAAGGGCGTCAACATCTCCGGAAACGCGGGCGTGATGTCGGTCTTCAACAAGACCGCCGACGGCGGCGCGACCTATGAGACCGGCATCGAGACCGCCTTCACCGATACCCCCACGCAGAAAGTGGACGACGCCAAGGTCAAGCAGTTCAAAGTCATCGCCACCACCGATCCTATCCCGAACGGGATGTTCGTTGCGCGCGCCAACCTCGATCCTGCCACCCTGGACAAGCTGAAGGCGGCCCTGGCGAACATCAACACCGACCCATCGGGACAGGCGGCCCTGAAGGCTATCCCCAAGGGTGGCTGGGACAAGATGGTGCCCGCCGATGATAAGATCTTCGACTCGGTCCGCAGCAAGGCGACCATCCTGGGCCTGAACCTGCAATCGCTGGACCCGAAGAAGTAAGCATGGTGACAGGAACGGCTGCTGTCGAGACATCGGATGTCATCGCAATTGACGATCTAACCCACGCCTACAAGGCGGGCGTCCCCGTTCTGCGCGGCGTGGACCTGCACGTCGCCCAAGGGGAGATCGTCGGCCTGATCGGGCTTTCGGGGGCCGGCAAGAGCACACTGCTCCGCTGCATCAACGGCCTCATCCGGCAGACCGGCGGCACCTGCACTGTGCTGGGGCAGCCGGTGGAGAAGCTGCCCGAAGGCCGGAAACGGCTGCTGCGGCGTCGGATCGGGATGATCTTCCAGGAGTTTAACTTGATGGACCGGCTGACGGTGCTCAAAAACGTCTTGATCGGACGGCTTGGCTACACTCCGACGCTTGCCTCCTGCCTGCACCACTTCTCCGCCGCCGATGTCCGGCTCGCCCGCGAGTGCCTGGCGCGGGTCGGTCTGGAAGGGCTGGAAGGGCGTCGGGTCCGGGACCTCTCCGGCGGCCAGAAGCAGCGGGTTGCCATCGCTCGGACCATGGCGCAGGAGGCGGAGATCATCCTCGCGGACGAGGCGACGGCGAACCTGGATGTGCTGACAAAGGACGACATCATGGAACTGCTGTGCGACCTGTCGAGGCAGAAGAACGTGACCCTCGTGCTCTCGATGCACGATCTACCCCTTGCCAAGCGCTACTGCTCGCGCATCGTCGGGCTGAGACAGGGCCGGATCACCTTCGATGCCGCCCCCGATACACTGGACGATGCCGCCATCGCCGATGTTTTGGAGCGGTCGCCTCATGCCTGACTCAATGCCGCATTCCATGCCCCACTCTCCCTCCCTGCGCACCCTTGGCCGTCTTGTGCTGATCGGGGCCGTTGCCGCGCTGATTTTGTGGTCGTTTGCGGGCCTTCGCTTCGACTTCTCTCACACTGGGACCGGCGTCCTGCGCGCTGGGGAATTCATCGCCGCGATGTTCCCGCACAAGCGCGCGGACTGGTCTTACGACCGCGCCCTTACCCAGACTTTGTGGCCGAAGTTCTTGGACACCGTCCAGATGGCGATCGCCGGGACGGTCACCGGGGCGCTGCTGGCCTTTCCCGTCTCGTTCCTGGCGGCTCGGACCGGCAGCATCCCGCGGCCCATCAGCACCCTGGTCAAGACCGGTCTGAACGTCTCCCGCGCCGTGCCGACCATCGTCTACGCCCTGATTGCCGTTTCGGCTATCGGGCTGGGACCGCCCGCCGGGGCAACGGCCATTGCCTTCGTGACCTTCATCTCGCTCGCCAAACTGTACGGCGAGGCCTTGGAGTCGGTTGCACCCGGCCCCATCGAGGCGGTGCGCGCCTCCGGCGGCAATGCCGCCCAGGTCTTCATCTTCGGGATGCTGCCACAGGTCTTCCCGCTGTATCTATCTACGACGCTCTACTCCTTGGAATACAACCTGAAAGACTCGTTCATCATCGGCATCGTCGGCGCGGGTGGGTTGGGCCAGGAACTACAGAATGCCATCAATCTGTTTAAGTACCTGGATGCGGGCGTCATCATCGCCCTGCTGATCGTCCTCGTCAACCTGGTGGATTATCTCTCCTACCGGGTGCGTCTAGTGTTCTCGTGATACTACTTCAATGAACCGAACCAAAAACCTCCTCGCTGTTCTCTTCGTCGCCGCCGCCTTCGCGCTGCTGTTCCTCAGCGTCCGGAGATCCAAAGTCGCCGATCAGAGCTCGCCTGGCCTGATCGCTGTTGGGGCTGCGAAGACCGCCATAGATTTCACGCTGCCGGATGCCGCTACGGGCCGCCCGATGCATCTCCAGGCTGCTGCGAAGAGCGGCCCGCTCGTGCTGGATTTCTGGGCGACCTGGTGCGGGCCGTGTCAGGTGGAGCTGCCGCATCTCCAAACGCTATCGAGCAAATATCAAGGCCGCGTCGCCTTCTACGGCGTGAACTCCAGCGATACGCCTTCAAACATCGCGGCCTTCGCAAAGCAAAGTGGTCTGACGTTTCCAATGCTCAGTGATGCCAAGCACGGTGTCGCATTTCTCTATGGCGTGGACTCTATCCCCCTGCTGATCGTCGTGGATACTCAGGGGCGGGTGCGCTCGGTCGTCAACGGCTATGACCCTGACGAGGACATCGAGGTTTCACTCTCCAAGACGCTGGACAGCCTTCTCTCCGAACAAAGGAAAACGCCATGACCAAGAACAACCTGCTCCACAAGCCCGTCGCACTGGCTGCTCTGCTGGCTCTGTCCGCACCGGCCTTAGCCCAGACCACTGCGCCTCTAACGCCGCCTACTGTGTTGGGCGCGGCCAAAACGATCCAGTTCACGGCCACCGAAGTCCTGAGAGGCGTTCCTGAAGAGGTCTCGATCGCCTCCCTATCACAGCCGAACAAGGTGTTCATTCAAGACATGAACGCGAAGACGAAGGCCTTGGATGAGGTGTATGCCTGTGACGGCAAGACACAGACCGAGTACCGGCGGTCACGCGCCCGCTACACGAAGGCCGATGCCGCCGCACGTCTCGGTGACCTGGAATCCAATACGCTGGCCTTTTCTTCGCTCACGGTTTTCCTTACGCCCGCGGCATTTGCTAAGTATCACCATGCGGCGACTGATCCCGCCGGTGTTTACCGGACGCTGCTGGGCAAACAGCAGGACAAAGCGATCGAAGGGGTGCTGGCGCTCGATCAAACGACTGGCCTGCCCACCTCACTTTCCATCTTCATCACGCCGAGCAAGACTCCCGATGTGCCGGTCGAGAAGATCCTGTTCACCGGCTGGAAGCTGAACATGCCGGTTGATGAAGGCAAGTTTGCCTACACCCCGCCCGCGACGGCCGCTCTCTACTCCCCCTTAAAGCTGCTGGCGGACGGCGTGCAGGCACCGGACTTCACCGCAAACGACAAGGACGGCAACCCGGTTAAGCTCTCCGATTATCGAGGTAAGACTGTGGTTCTGGACTTCTGGGCGACCTGGTGTGGGCCGTGCCAGATATCCCTTCCGCACACGGCGGCGCTCGCCAAGCAGTACGCCGGTCGAGGAGTGACCGTTCTGGCTGTCAACGTCTGGGACAAGCCGGATGCCTTCCAGGCGTGGCTGCCTAAGCACCCGGAGTACGGCGGCCTCACCTTCGCGATTGACCCAAGCAAAGATGACGCCAAGGGCATCGCTACGGGCCTGTATGGCGTGTCGGGCATCCCGACCCAGTATGTCATCGGGAAAGACGGCCGGGTCGTTAAGAGCATCGTCGGCTACGACGCGGGCAGCACCGATCTCGAAGATGCGCTCAAGGCGGCCAGCGCCGGGTAAACCGTTTATGCCGCGCCGCCCTCGGGTAACTAGAATTTGGAATACGGAGGGTCATCATGTCTCAGGACCAAACGACGAAGCATGCTTACGAGCACACGGCGAAGATGGAAAAGCAGGCCCGCGAAGAGGCGCTTGGGGAAGACGCCCTGAACACCGCCATTCTGCAAGCCGATAACCATACCGGCCAGCAGGGGATCATGCCGCCAGACGGCGAACTTATCGAGGGGACGGAGATCAAGCAGCTTCGCGAGATGCTGCCGGAGTGGCACAAGGACGAACTGCGGCGGCTTTCCGTAGTCCCGCGCGGGACGCGGCTGAAGCAGGGCGATGTCTACTGCGATCTGCGGTTCATAGAGCGAGGTGAGCTGGTCGCGCACGGCGAGGAAGAAGTGCATGACGAGCTCCTTGTCCCCAAGCACTCGGTAGACTACGAGATCTGGAACAAGCTGCTCGGTAAGCCGAGTTTGGCGGGTTGAGCGCCAAAGCTTAACATTCCCTTAACACGTTTACCGCGGGGGAGGCTTCATAATAGGGCTGTGACGGGCAGGCGGCGTGTTCCGCCGTATCTGACCCGTCCGGCCCTTTTTGACCAGAGGAGGTCACTATGAAGCCCACCCCATTCGTCCTGCTCACCACTGGACTCCCCCTGCTCGGCGCGGCTGTGTTAAGCCTGGCTGCGCCGGTCATTGCCCAGGCGCCCCCGCCCACCGCCCAATTGCCCGCCGTTCAGCATGTCCTGCTGATCAGTGTGGACGGCATGCACGCCCTGGACTTGCAGAATTACGTCGCTGCCCACCCGAACTCCACCCTTGCTTCCCTGACCGGGGCCGGCGTCACTTACCCGAACGCCTCGACGACCAAGCCCTCCGACTCGTTTCCCGGCCTGATAGCCCAGATCACCGGCGGCACGCCCAAGAGTACCGGCGTCTACTACGATGTCTCCTACAACCGCGCCCTGCTCCCCCCCGGTGGTGGTAAGCCAGGTACGGCAGTCTCCTATGACGAGTCCATAGACATGGACAATACGGTGCTTAACGGCGGCGGCGGAATCAATCCGGCTTTGCTGCCGCTCGACCCGACCACCATGGCGCCCATTTATCCCCACAGCTATCTGCGCGTCAACACCGTCTTTGAGGTCATCAAAGGCACTAACCCCAGCCTCCGCACGGCCTGGTCGGATAAGCACCGCGCTTACGACATCGCCAACGGCCCCTCTGGGACTGGGATAGATGACCTGTTCACCCCCGAGATCAACTCCAACACCGGCGTCGTGAACGGCGTCATCGTAGACAAGACCACCGCCCCCGCAAACGCCGGTCTCCAGGATTCGACCTACCGCGTCAAGAACACCGAAGCCTACGACGCCTCCAAGGTGCAGGCCATCCTGAATGAGATCAACGGCAAGGACAGCAGCGGCCAGAAAACGGCCAGCGTGCCGGCCCTCTTCGGCATGAACTTCCAGGCCGTCTCGGTCGGCCAGAAGCTCACCGCCGAGCCGGCCCAGCTTGCCCTCAACGACGCCGACCCGCTCATCGGCAAGCCGGGCGGCTACACCAATGACGACGGGACGCCCAATGCCGTCTACGGCCAGCCCGGCCCCCTCCTGCGGGACGCGCTCGGCTCCGTGGATGTCTCGCTGGGCAAGATGGTCGCCGCCCTCAAGGCGAACGGTCTGTACTCCTCGACCGCGATTATCATCAGCGCCAAGCACGGCCAGTCGCCCATTAATCTCGCAACGCTCCGCAAGGAGAAGAATAATCCGGTCCCCAACCCCCCTGTCACCGATCCTGGTGTCACCCTCGGCGACATCGCGCTCGGGGCGGGCACCGATCAGTCCAGTGCGGAAGGCGAGATCCAGGACGACGTCGCCCTGATCTGGATTCAGGACCAGAGCAAGACCGCCGCTGATGTCGCCAAACTCAGCGACCCCGCCGTGCGTCAGGCAGATGGCATCGGCTCGGTCCTATCGGGCGCAGCCATCAAGCGCGGCTACGGTGATCCTCTCATGGACCCGCGCGTGCCGGACCTTATCGTGGTCACCCAGCCTGGTGTGATCTACTCGGGCAGTGCTCGGAAGATCTCCGAGCACGGCGGCTTCAGCCACGACGACACCAACGTCCTGCTGCTGGTCGTCGGCTCCGGCTTCTCCCCCGCCACCGTCACCTCGTTCGTGCAGACCACGCAGATCGCCCCGACCATTCTGCACCTGCTGGGCGTAGACTCCGGCCCCCCTGCCAAGTCCAAGCTCCAGGCCGTCCGCCTGGAGAACACCGCCGTCCTGCCCGGCCTGGGCCTGTAACCCATGGGGGTATTCACGCCGTGCGACGCGGAGAATTGAAATAACCACGCCATGCACACACGACTCATCACGGGCGGTCTCGCCCTCGCCGGCGCGCTGCTGGCCCTGGCCCCCCAGGCAGCACACGCGCAGACGAGCCCCTTCGGCACCGTCCTCGGCGGCTATATCACCAACCAGGACGCCAATCAGGACCGCATGACGATCATCGTCAACAACCTGACCCTGACGGACTTTACGAACGTCACGCTGTCCTACCTGCTGCCAGCCAGCCCCGGCTTCTCCGCCGTTTTGGACAGCTTCAGCTATGGTACGGTAGTGGCGAACGGCTCCCGCAGCCTCGACCTGTCCCCGTTCCCGGACTTCGGGCGCGACCCCGCCCACACCTTCCCCGATATCGCGCCGTTCAGCGTGACGCTGACCGCGCAGGACGGGGCCACGCTGCTGACGACGACGTTCAGCCAGGACACTAATGACACGGGAGGGTTCGTCGGGTTCGAGGGGATCGGCGAGCCAGGCCACGACCCATACCTGCCGGTGACGCCGACCCAGGTGGGGACTCTAACGGCAGCTCCCGTACCCGAAGCCTCCACCACGGCAGGCCTGGGCCTGCTTCTGCTCGGGCTGGGCGGGCTGGCCCTGCGTGCGCGCCGCCGGGCCTAGGCCGCCACGGTCAAGACGGCCCCCAGAGGTGCATCCTGTGCGCCTCTGGGGGCCGTCTCCGTTTCTGGAGGAAGGTAGCGGGCGGTCATCTTGCGGGCGGCCTCGGCGACGGCGGTCCTGAGCGGGAGAGGTTCCAGCACCTCCGCCTGCGCGCCGAAGGACAGCACCCAGTAAAGCATCTCCTCGTAGCCATGCACGGTCACGCGGAACACTAGGCTGCCGTCGGGCTGCTTCTCGATCTTCTGGGTAGTGTGCCACTGCCCTCCAGCGATCCATCCGGCCACCTCGCGGTCGAAGTGGATGACCACCTCGGTCGGCTCGCCGCCCGCCTGGAGCTGCCAGCCGCGACTTAGCCACTCGGCCAGGTCGAAGTCCTTGGGATACTGGAACCGGGTGTCCTCGTTCACGCGCAGCCACTTGATCCGGTCCAGGCCGAAGGTGCGGATGCCCGACCGTAGATGGCAGTAGCCGACCAGATACCAGGCCCCGATCTTGTAGGTCAGTCCATACGGGTCCACGCGGCGCTTGGTCGGCTCGGGGCGGTTACGGGAGAGATAAGTGATGTCCACGGGATGGTGGCGCATGATGGCCGACTGCAGATCCTGGTAGATGACGGCGGAGAAGTCCCGGACGACCGGCAGGCCGATGGAGACGCGCTCGTCCGACTTTTTGACCTCGGCGGCGATGCGCCGGGGCAGGATCAAGTCAATCTTCTTCAAGGCGGATGCCAGGGCACCCTTGTAGGCCGCTCCCGCTTGGTTGGCGAAGCTGGTCCCAGCCAGCCGCAGGGCGAGGGCTTCGGGGGGCGTGAAGGAGGTCGGCAGGAACTTCATCTCGGCCAGCCCGAACTTGCCGTCCTTGCGCTTGACCTGCCCCCACTGCCGCAGGACGGCGATGTCCCGCTCAATGGTGGCCCGAGACACATCGAACTTCTTTTCCAGCTCGGCGGCATCCCAGGTATAGGGCTCCCGGTCGATCAGTTGGAGTATCTGAATCAGCCGCGAAAATTGTTCTTCGAGCGTCATAAAGACTTAAATCTCGTTTAGCAGGTGGGCCTCGCCGCCCGGCGAGATCGTGTAGCGAAGTTTCGTTACCTTGTGCTCGGGGTCCCAGTCCTCCATGCGGTCATTCGTGACCAAGGGCGCACCCAGCAGCTTGGCGGTCCGCAGCAGCACCTCGTCGGCAACTGTTCCCGCGTCCACCAGCTGGAGTTCCCGGCTGTCACGCAGGCCGCGTAGGACTGCCGGCTCATCAATGAAGTAGGGGAGGTTGGCGTCGGCATACAAAATGACCGGGAAGAAGCCACGCGCCCACAATGCGCGCTGGATCGCCCGCAAGTGCCGCAGGCGCGGCTGGCCGTGAACCAGAGACTCCTGATCGAACCAGGCGACGTTGCTGCCGTCCACCACGGCCGGCCCACGCGGGGTCCGGCGCACCGGGAGGAGGCGCAGTGGGTCATCCGAGGCGGCCTGCTCCAACGCGGCCCAGATGCGGGCATGGGCTCCGGGGTCGGTGGCTTCCAGAGCAAATAGGGCGGGGCGGACAGTGTCCACCAGGGAGCCGCCGCTATCCACGGCCTCGATGACGGAGCGTGCGGTTACCGTCTGCCCCCGCTCTAGTTTCAGCGGCAGCGGATCGTCCGGCCCGAGCGCGCCGGGCGGCGGCATCAGGACGGGTGCCAGCGCCGTCTGCGTCACGATGATGTTTGCCAGCCAGCCCAATGTATAGGGGTCGGCTCCGCGCAGGCGGGACAGCAGCAGACGCCCGGCCTCGATAGCCGGACCATCAAGGGGGGAAAGAGCCGACAGGTATTGCCGCGCCTCCGCCTCCGCCCCTTCAGGGCGCGGCAGCAGGAGCAGCAGTCGTCGCAGGGTCTCGGCGGCGGCGGCCATTTCCTGGCGGGAGGTCTCGACGAGAAGCAGACGCTTGGCATACAGAGCGGCGCTACGGGCATCTTTTTTGCCCTCCAACGCCCGCCCCGCGATGTCCAGAGCGTCCTTGTCTTCTGCATCCGCCCTCAGCACATCCTCGGCCAGTGCCAGCGCCGCATCAAACTTGCCCTTGTCCAGCAGGTGCCGCACCGCCGTCAGCCACGGCGAGACCGGACGCGTGGCCTCCGCCTGGGCAGTCTGGGACGAACGGGCAGGGGTCGAGGGTGGGGGAGAGACCTTGTCCTCGCTCAATGCCTTCAGCAGCCGTGTCTCGGCTTGCTGCAAGCGCGCCACCTGCCGCTCAAGTCGGCTGATGCGCTCCCCCTGCTTCCGGGCAAGGCGCTCCGTCTCGTCGCGTCCCGCTTCCGCCGACTTCTGGGCCTTCTGCGCCGCCTCCCGATCCACCTGGGCCAGCGCAAGCGCCTGACGCGCCTCGTCCCGTTCGCGCCGCCGCTGGTCCCGCTCGGCGCGGACAGCGACCATCGCGTCGGGCTTGTCGGCGGCTGTTAGGGGGGCTTGGGCCGGGGTGGGGAAGGATTTGGGAATGGGGAGCGACGGAGATGGTTCCGCTTCGGCGATCTCGCGCAGTTTGTCGGCCAGTTTGGCGTCTTTCACGGCCGCTTGAGCGAGCCGGCTGCGGACGAGTGGGTTTGAGTAGCCCTTGGCATCCGGGCGGAAACCGAGGAAGACCCGGCTGACAGCAAAGCCGCAGTCGGGGTCTTTGAGCAGGGCGACGATGGCGGCAGGCCGGATGCGGGTGAGCCAGCCCTGCACTGTTGACAAGTCGAGCGCTTCCGGCTCCGGGGCGATGGGTTCGGATTCCGCTGGCTCCGCGTCTTCTACGACCGGGGCATCTTCTTCCATGCCTAAACCGACCCTGCCAGGACAGGCAGCGGGCGCTCGACCGGCCGACGGCGGCTCGCCTCCGTCACCAACTGCCCGCAGGCGGCGGCGATCTGGCGACCGCGCTCTTTGCGCTGGGTCACGACAATCCCGGCGTCCTCCAGTATCTTGCGGAAGGCGGCGATGCGGGCCGGCTCGGGCCGGCCGAATGGCTCCGCGACCGAAGTCGGGTTGTAGGGGATGACGTTCACCGCTGCCGGCATTCCTTTGATCAGGCGAGCCAATTCACGAGCGTGCTCCGGCTCATCGTTGACGCCTCGCAGCAGCACATACTCGAACGTCAGCCGCCGTCCCGTATGCTCGGCATAGTGGCGGCAGGCTGTCATCAGCCGGTCCAGCGGGTAGGTCTTGTTGACCGGCACGAGCCGGGTCCGCAGCGCATCGTTGGGCGCATGGAGTGACACGGCCAAAGTGAGCTGTAAATGTTCGCCGGCCAGCTTCTCGATGTTCGGCACGATGCCGACCGTGGACAGCGTGATGTGCCGCATGGCGATCCCGCACTCAGCGTTCAGAATCCGAATCGCCTTCAGCACGGCGTCGTAGTTTAAGAGCGGCTCGCCCATTCCCATCAAGACGATGTGGCTGATGCGGCGCGTAGAAAGCGATTGCAGGAGAAGATACTGGGCGACGATTTCGCCCGTCGTGAGGTTGCGTGTCAGCCCCTGCGTCCCCGTCGCGCAGAAGACGCAGGCCATCGGGCACCCTGCCTGCGTCGAGAGGCAGACCGAGACCCGCTTCTCATCGGGCAGCAGGACACACTCGATCGGGTGCCCGCCCTTGGTCAGCTTCGCGAGCGCCTTCACCGTCCCATCGCGCGGGTCTTCCTGCTTCTGGGTCAGTATCAAAGGCATCCCCGCGCCCATCTCCGTCAGCGCGGCCCGCACACTCTGGGGCAGGTCGGTCATGGCTGCATAATCCGCCGCAAACCCGCCGCCCTGCTCGGGCAAAGAACGTCGGTACAGCCACTCAGCCACCTGTGACCCTCGGTACGCCGGCAGCCCCGCCGCCTCGACTACGAGTGCCCGGATCTCTTCCGTCGTCTGCCCGATTAAGCTATCAAACTGATGTTCTACCACTCTCTGAGTATACCCGGAATGGGAGTCGCCGTCAACGAACAGCCCAAGACATATAGAAAAGGCGGATTTTCCCGATAATGCCGGTATGTTAGAAGTTCCGCTGCTGGACCTGATGAAGGATAATGCCGGGCACGCCCGGAAGTTCAAACGCTACTGGGTGAACTTTCCCGTATCCGTTCAGGCCGCCACCGAAGAGGCGATGCTCCCGGTGCCCGCGCCGGAGGGTCTGACGGAGCGGCTGCCCGCCCTGACCCATAATATCAGCCTCAGCGGCATCGCCTTCCTCTGTGCCGGACTGTACCACCCCACCGAATTGATCGAGATCGAGATCACGCTTGAGGCTCAGACCCACCTCCTGCTCGCGCGCATCCGCCGCCGCCGAGAGCTAGATCTGCCCGGCGAGCCGATGTATCACTACGGGACCCAGTTCGTGCGGACCGAGGCCGCCCTGCGGTTCATCCCCATCGCTGCGGAATTCCTACTCGCTCAGGGCGGCGCCCGCCGCGTCGGATGCGTTCCTCGCAGGACGCCCAGCCTGACATCCGGCACTGTTCCGGTGGGGTAACAGGCCATCTGAATCGCGGGGCTGCCGACGGGAACGCGGAAATCGCGGGTCAGATAGTCCCCGAAGGAAAACGAGCCTATGATGCTGCCCTGCTCCAAAGCCAGCTCCTTGCGGACGGCGGCCAGCGCGTCATACTGTTTGTTCCGCCGCCAGGACACCCCCCAATGGAACAAGCCCTGACCATCGGGCACGGAGTAGAGGTTGTCCGCGAACGTCAGCCTTAGCTTCTCCAGGGTCAGGCCGACCGGCTGACCTCTGGCATCTTTCGCCGCATAATCCCCCGCCAAATTTTGCGCGGCCTCCCCCGCATCGGCCTTCTTCTCCTGCATCGCTTTTGGCCAGTGGCGCTCGTCGCTCACATCGAACCAGCCCCATGTCTGCGCGTCCCGGTTGCCCGCGATGACGTTATGCCGGACACTCTCGTCGTGGTTCCAGACCGCCTCCTCGGGTGTGCCGGGCGGGGCGCCCAGGCGCGGCGTCGTCCGCCCCTGCTCCCGGAAAGCGAAGCCTTCCCGGTTAGCGACCAGCAGGTTGTGCTCGATGCGGCAGCCCGGCGAGGAGGAGAGGCAGATACCCGCCTGTGCGCCCCAGCTTCCCGGCGTGTCAGCCAGACCGTTGCCGACGATCACATTATCGTGGGCATACAGGCCAAACGAAATCTCGTAGAAAATGCCCGCGTCCTCGTTGTCGGCGATCAGGCAGTGGCGCACCTCGGCATCCTCGTTGCCGATGTCGAACCAGACGCCCGCCCCTCGGTTCTCCAGGATGCGGCAATGGTCCAGGAGAGGGTGGCGCGACAGCACGATCTTCAGCCCACCCGCTTCCCATCCCCGGCTGAAGTCTTTGGCGTTGTTCCCCCGGACTATGCAGTCCGTCAGCAGCAGACGGTCCGCCCTGGCCGCGCCGAAGCCGAGCTGGCCATTGTCCTGGAAGGTGCAGCGCTCCACTGCAATGTCGCCGGCGGTGAACGAGGCCCCGTTGCCGTTGGTGCGCTCGACAATGGAGTCCTGGACGATATCGTGCCGCCCGCTAAACTGGATCGCCCCCTGCTGTGCGGCATTGGCCGCATAGCGGAACCGGACTCCGCGCAGGGTCACATAGTCCCCCCGGCACTGCCACAGGACGGCGCGCGTGGAGGCCTCCACCGGCACGGCGCTCAGGTCCTCGCCGCCCGCACTCCAGACATACAGCCGCTTCGACTCCCCATCGGCAAAGAAGTCCCCCCGGCTCAGGGAGTCCCGCCGCAGGACCTGGTGCAGCGCGTAGTTCTGGACGAAGACTTGTTCAGCCCGTCCAATCAGCGCATGGTAATCATCGTCGGGGTGCGTGTGGGTCGGCCCGCTGATAAACGTATACGGCCAGGCGACGCTGTAGATCGGGTCCAGCCCTGGCTCCTTCCGCCAGCCGGTTAGGCGGTCCGCGCCGGTCACGACAACATTTGCGGCGGGCGCGGACTCGAAGCGGATCGGCCGTGCTGCCGTGCCGCTCGTGCCCACAGAGATGCCCTCCCGGTAGACTCCCGTATGGATGAGTACGGTATCCCCCGGTGCGACCGCCTGAGCGGCCTCGCCGATGGTACGGAACTGCCGTCCGCCGGTGACGGTGGGGAGCGGGGTTGGGGAAACATGGAAGATGCGCCCAGGCGTCAGGCAGAGGGCGCCCGGCGCGAGGCCGCAGGCAGCCCCCAGGAAGGAGAAGGCGCGGAGTACCACTCTCAATATGCATCTGTTCATGATGCCGTTGTTATAGCACAAGCGCATACAGAAACGCCGTGCCGTGCCGATAATACCGGTATGACTACGGCATTGAGCGAAGCCATGACCGACCGATCCGGGCAGCGCCGGGCCTTCCAGCGCTATGCCGTAAGCCTCGCCGTGCTGGTGCAGCCGGCGGCGGACGCCGGGGGAGGAACGGGGCGCCGGAGGATGGTGACTGCCATCGTGACAAACGCCAGCCTTTCCGGCCTGGTCTTCGTCTCCAACCGACCCCATCCGCCCGGCTCCCTCGTCGAGATACAGATCAGCCTCGGCGCGCAGATCCACCTTGTCCGGGCCGTCACCCGGCGCAGCCAGATCCTCGCCCTGCCGGGGCGCCGCGCGTTCCAGTGCGCCGCCCAGTTCGTGCGCGGGGATGAGGTGACGCGCTTCATTCCCGCCCTGGAACGGTATCTTCACTGCCGATTTGGCCCGAACTCTTCGCAACGATGACGCTGAAAAGCCCACGCCCCTTGCAAGATGCAAAGGGCGTGGGCTTTCTTTTGGCGGTCACTGCGGGCTAGGAATGGGCCTGGGAGGCCGAAGCGGCAATGCTCTCCGCGCGGGAGTAATAGCCAAGCTCGACGAGTAAGTCATCAGGATCGGTATCCAGAAACTCGGAAATCGCGTGGATGAAGTCCATGGAGGGGGTGTCGGCCTGCTTTGTGCCGGGGGAAAGCATCTCTGCTTCGGTGTTCATTGTGATCTCCTTCGCGCCTTACAAGTGTCAGAGTGGCTCCAAGCCCATGACTACCGGGCAAAACCTCTCTAATATACCACACTTGCAGTGTTTTCAGACGCGCCGAGACAGTTTTTTCGTGTCGCCCCTTTCCTTGCAATCCCGCCGCGCATCCGGTATACTCCTCCCCACCGTGAACGCCATCATTGACAACCAGGAACCTCGGCTCGCCGAGCGCGTCCGCGACCATCTAGAGGCAGGGGCAGTGGGCGCGCGGCTTGCCGTGGGCTACCTGTTTCTAGACGGACTCACTCCGCTGCGGGCGCAGATCGAGCGTCTCGAGTCCTTGGAGATATTGATCGGGAATGTGGTGAACCGCTTGACAGAGGAGCAGGTGCGTGAGGAGGCCGCTGCCCGGGCGCGGGGCGGAGAGGCTTGGGTGCGGGACCAGGAGGACATGGCGACGACCCTGCGTGAGAGCCATGATCGCGCCTCCGCCGAAACGGCCCTCAACCTGCGTGCAACCCTGGCCGCGCTGCCGCAGACGGCGAACAACCGAGCTCTGCTTCTGACGCTTGCCCGGCGCGTGGCACAGGGGCACCTCCGCGTGCGGCTGTATACATTGGGACGCATCCATTCCAAAGTGACGCTGCTGAGGTATCCTGGAGGACACCCCGAAGCGCCCGGCGTGGCGATCGTCGGGTCGAGCAATCTGGCCCTGGGCGGGGAGGCACACCCGACGGAGCTGAACGTCGTCCTGCGCGGCGGCGAGAGCCTGACCGCGCTTGACGCCTGGTTCGGGCGACTTTGGGACGTTTCTCAGGACTTCCACCGGGAGCTATTTGACGAGCTGGGCCAATGCTGGGCCTTCCACTAGGTTGCCCATTGCCTGGGGAGCGTCCACCTTTGCGCTGCCTCCGGTGCCGTCGCGGGGCCTCTGCCGCGTGGGTCGTCCTCGAAAGTGTCATCGTCCAGCCAGAGCAGCGGCGCAAACCGGTCAAGGACCGGTGCCTCTTCCTGGGCATCGTCTAGGGCTTCCGCCTGGGCCGGCGGAATTAACATGAGCGGCTTCATACGACCTCCTCGTCGTGTGCCAACCGAAATTGAGAGTGAGCGGGCGGCGTCATTGCCGCTTCCACTGCCATTTTACTCGTTTTCATACGTCTTTTAATCACTCCAGGGTGTTTGAGCCGATTCTTTTTTTATCATCGGAACAAAGCGGCCCCAACTTGAGACCCCGCTCCGCCGCAATCATGCCTGATATTGTCTTCGACACGCCCCAGTCTCCGACCGACCTGCTGCCGCGCCTCCTTGCCCTGCCGCGCGGCGCCTCCGTGCTCCTACTGGGCGGGATGGACAGTGGCAAGACGACGTGGACGCGCGACGCCGTCCTTGCCCTCCTGGGTGCGGGCCGCACGGTCGCCGTCGTGGACTGCGATCTGGGGCAGAGCGAGATCGGCCCGCCAGGCACCGTCGGGGTGGGGTGGGCCACGCCGGGGACCGACTATCGCTCGCTGCGCGATCTCCCCCTGCTGGCCGCCTATTTCGTCGGGGCCGTCTCGCCCGCTCGGCACCTGCTGGACGTCTGCGTCGGCGCGGTCCAGATGGCGCGCGTCGCCAAGAAGCGCCGCCCCGATCTGGTCCTGATAGACACCGACGGCATGATCGGCGGCGCATCGGCCCGCGCCTACAAGCGGCGTTTGGCCGAGCTGCTGCTGCCCCAGGTCGTCGTGGCCCTCGCGCACGCCGATGAGCTGAACCCGCTCCTGACCGCCTTCGCCCGAATGGACGCGCCCGAGGTCTGGCGTGTTCCCGTCCACCCCGAGGCTGCCCGGAAGACTCCTGCCGCACGCACGACCCGCCGCGCGGCCCGGTTCCTCTCCGCACTGGCGGACGCGCAGCCGCTCACCTTCCCGCTTGACGCGGTCGCCCTGCAAGGGACAGGGCTGGGCACGGGAGAGCCGCTGCCGCACCACCTCACGCAGTTCCTCAGCCAGTCCCTGGGCCGGCCCGCCTTGCACGCGGAACGGACTCCCGGTGGCGGCCTGTACGTCATCCTCAACGGCGACGGCTGGGATGCGGCGGGCCTGGCGGCTGTCGAGAGCCACTTCCGCACCCGCTCCGTCTCAGTCACGGCCGCCCAGAAGTTCGCGGGCCTCTTGGTCGGCCTGGTCTCGGCGGGCGGTGGCCTGCTCGGGCTGGGATTGATCGAGCGGATAGATTTCTCCCGCCGCACCCTGACTGTCCTCACCCCCTGCCGCAAGCCGGCCGCCGTCGCCCAGGTCTGGCTTGGAGGCTTGCGCCTGCGCCCGGATGGCCGCGAGATCGGCGAGGTGCGCCCCGGTGAGGTCTAGCTGAATTCTAGAAGCGCCGCCTTTCGCGGTGATTCCGCAGTCCGGTCAGGCCGTTCGTAGTGGCGAGCGCGCGGAGCTGCGTGTTGGCCGCCTCCAGAGCCGTCTTCTGAGCCTCAAGCTGCTCCTTGTAACATTTGTGCTCCGTAACATCGCGCAGGAAAACCGCCGCGCCATCCCGAACTGCGCCCCTATACCCGCTTCGTCATCGGCAAAGGAGACACAACGAAGACATGAGTAATTATACGCCCCAGAAATCAGACAAATTTACGTTCGGCCTGTGGACCGTCGGCAACCCCGGCGTAGACCCCTTCGGTGGGG
>JANLUQ010000037.1:0-1613 GCA_031363565.1 Armatimonadota bacterium
GTCCCGCCCCCCAGACGGGTCGTTTACGGCCCGGTCACAGTCCGTGCGTAACATCAGTGAGTAACCGGGCCGGCTGGCTGCTCACCGACGCGCGTGGAATCAACGCCAAGGGGCAGATCGTTGGATATGGCTTCCTAGAGAGCGCTCTAGGTCACCACAATTACAACAGAAAAAGGGCCTTCCTGCTGATGCCGCAGTGATGCGCCGACTTCGCCCCTTCTCTCAGGGGGCGTCCGCTGCGGCGTCTTGCTGAAGGTGATCTAGTCCGCCTCGTGCGCGGCGAGTGGCGGCAGCAGGACCCGCACCCCGCCGCCCACGATGGCCGCGTCCTGCTCCTGCACCGTCTCCAGCCGCTCCACGGCGTACATCTGCATGGCTGCATTGCTGCACAAAAAAGTTTCTGCCGATGTGCAACCAAATTCGCCCCCCGCGTGTCATAAATAAAGTAATGGATATTCTCTGCCAGCGGCCGGGCTGTTCCGGTAAGATCGTGGACGGCGTTTGCGAAGACTGCGGGCGACCGCCCGCCGGGAAGTCGCTCGTTCCAGGCCAATCTGTCAGCACACAGGCGTCGGCGAAGCTGGCGTCGGCCCGAACCTCCTCCGCCGTCTCCACCGCCTCTTCCGCCTCTTCCTCCTCTTCCTCCTCCGCCTTCTCGGGCCGGACCGGGACGGCGAGTGGGGGCAGCCGCAGCGGGCGGTCGTCGGGGCGCGGCTCGCGCGGCTCCTCGCGCCGCGCCCTCGGCGCGGGGCTGGTGACGCTGCCCCCGCTGCCCTCGCTCGATCCGCTCCTCTCCCTGCTGACCGATCCCGTGGTGCCGGAGCGCAAGCGCTACTGCAATAATTGCAGCGCGAAGGTCAATAACGAGAAGGGCTTCTGCCCGCAGTGCGGGCAGGAATACTCATTCGTCCCGACCCTGAAGCCGGGCGACGTGGTGGCCGGGCAGTATGAAGTCAAGGGTGCCATCGCCTTCGGCGGCCTGGGCTGGATCTATCTCGGCTGGGACAACATCCTGTCCCGCTGGGTCGTGCTGAAGGGCCTGCTGAACTCCAAAGACGCTGCCTCGGCCCAGGCCGCCGTCACCGAGCGGCAGTTTTTGGCCGCCGTCAAGCACCCCAAGCTGGTCGGCGTCTATAATTTCGTCACGCGCGGGACCGAAGGCTACATCGTGATGGAGTATGTCGGCGGCAAGACGCTCAAGGCCATCCGGCAGGAGCGCGGCCCGCTGCCCGCGACCGAGGCCATTTCCTACATCTACGCTATCCTGCCCGCCTTCGCCTATATGGAGCGTCAGGGCCTGGTCTACTGCGACTTCAAGCCGGACAACTGCATGCTGGAGGACGACGATGTCAAGCTGATTGACATGGGCGGCGTTCGGCGCGTGGACGACTTGGGCGGCGACGTCTACGGCACCAAGGGCTACTCCGCCCCCGAGGCCGACGACGCGCCCTCGTTCGCCTCCGACCTCTACACGGTCGGGCGGACTTTGGCCCTGCTGCTGATGGACTTCAAGTTCCAGGGCCAGTATCTGACCACTCTGCCGCCGCGCGAGGAGCAGCCGGTCCTGGCGAAGTACGAGTCGCTGGACCGCTGGCTGCGGAAGGCGACGCGCG
>JANLUQ010000150.1:0-21937 GCA_031363565.1 Armatimonadota bacterium
TCACCTCTCGACGGGTAAGCGCCTCCGCCTGCACCGCCTGATGTATCAATCCGGCCCCGGCAATGGGACACTGCTGCTGCTGCCGATTGACCAGGGCCTGGAGCATGGCCCACGGGACTTCTTCGCCAACCCCGCCTCGGCCGACCCAAACTTCCAGTTTAAATTGGCTGTCGAAGGCAAGTATTCCGGGATCGCCTTACAGTATGGGCTGGCCGAGAAGTACATGCGGAGCTATGTCGGTCAGGTGCCGCTCATCGTCAAACTGAACGGCAAGACCGAGGTCCCCTCCGACGCCGAATCCTTCTCCTCCTGCCTTGCCTCCGTCGCTGATGCCGTCGCCCTAGGCGCGGATGCCGTGGGCTACACCCTGTATGTCGGCTCGCCCGCCCAGGACCGCGACTTCGCCCAGTGGGCCGAGGTTCGGCGCGAGGCGGAGCGGCTGGGCATCCCGACAATCATCTGGGCCTATCCGCGCGGCGAGGCGGTCGAAGCAAAGGGCGGCAAGGACAGCGTCTGGGCGATTGACTACGCCGCCCGCGTCGCGGCCGAAGTCGGCGCAGATGTCGTCAAGATCAACTTCCCCACCAAAAGCCCCTCGCCCGGCTCGCCTAAGCCCTATGACACAATGGAGTTCAGTCCTCAGGACGCCATTGACCGGGTTGTCAAGTCGGCAGGCAAGACTCTGGTGCTGATCTCCGGCGGCGAGAAAGAACCCGACGATGAGCTGCTGGAAAAGGCGCGGCACTCGTTCAATGCGGGCGCGACTGGCCTGATCTTTGGCCGTAACACCTGGCAGCGGCCCTACGATGACGCCCTAAAGCTGATGCACGCGCTGCGCGAGATCGCGCTGAAGGCTTGACTCCACCACAAAACGCCCCGGCACTTCCCATGCTGGGGCCTTTTGCTTTTTAACAGCCGTTTCAGGTCAATATTATGAGCCTCAGGTATGACAGCAGGTACGCTGGAGCAGTGAGGAAACCGCTTGAGGCAGCAGCAGGCGCGATTATTGGTCTTCTTCTAGGAACAGCATTGTACTATCTATTGGTGA
The DNA here is from genome assembly GCA_031363565.1 of Armatimonadota bacterium. Lineage (GTDB taxonomy): Bacteria > Armatimonadota > Armatimonadia > Armatimonadales > Capsulimonadaceae > JANXMY01. The sequence goes on from JANLUQ010000150.1 coordinate 1,049, forward strand.
TAGTATTTGCTGAAATAATAGCGTCAAGTCCTGCGAAATTGTGGCTGGATTTCAATCCTGTTGCAGTTGCATTACTGGCACTAATCGCCACCGCAACTGAGTTCGGGTTATTCAGGCTGATGATGCGATTCGGTTTCACGATTTTAGCGCGAGTATCCATAATACTCGCAGTGCTCACGTCGCTATCTCTGTTCACGATAACAGCAGTCCGCCAAAACCCACTCCTTCCATTTTATGGTCAGTGATACATCCTGACGGAAGCGCGGACACCGTTTGACATCCGCCTCAATCTGAGTTATAATCTGTCAGCCCTCATACCGGCCATCCCATAAATAATCATCGAACCGGAGATCTCACGCCGACATGACTCAACCCCCACGCCGCCCCGTCAAGCCCCGGCGGTCCGCCCGCCGCTCGCCCGCCCAGAAAGCTGGAAAGTTCTTCGGCGTCCTTGCCCTGATGACCCTGACCGCCGCTTCTGTCTACGGCGGCTATCTGTACCGTTCCACCGGCTGGATGCCAAAGTACCTTCCCGGCATCCTGCACCCGAAGACCGTAGCCGATGTTTTCCCGCACCAGCAGGCCCTTAACCTGATGGTCATCGGGCGTGACCGCGATTATGATGACCGCACGGATCAGGTCCTCAAGACCCGCGCCCGGTCGGATATGCTGATGGTCGCCCACCTGGACTTCGACAAAAAGACCGTCGCGCTGCTTTCCATCCCGCGCGATACGCGCGCCCACATCCCAGGCTATAACGGTGTGACCAAGATCAATGCCGCCCACCAGAAGGGCGGCCCGACCCTGTCGGAGCAGACCGTGCAGGAGAACCTCGGCATACCGAGCGACAAGTATATTGCCCTGGACTTCGAGGGCTTCGAGCAGGCCATTGATATCCTCGGCGGCGTAGACCTCGCCGTGGATAAGAAGATGGATTATGATGACAATTGGGGTCATCTGCACATCCACCTGAAGCCGGGGATGCAGCACCTGAGCGGAAAGCAGGCGATGGGCTTCGTCCGCTTCCGCCACTCCGACAACGACCTCGTCCGCACGCGGCGTCAGCAGGCGCTTATCGCCGCCCTGAAGGTCAAGCTGCGCGAGCCGTCGGTACTGGCAAAGATCGGGCCGCTCCTGGACTCCATTGATCGGCATGTGGACAGCGACCTGACCATGGACCAGAAGGTCGCGCTAGCTCGATTTATCCAGGATACGCCGCGCGAACAGGTTCACATGGACACCCTGCCCAGCCGCCCCGTCGGCAACGATGTGGCGACGGAATGGACTCAGGCCGCGCCCATGATCCAGCACATCTTCGGCGTCACGCCGGACCAGTCGGTCGCGGACGTGGGCGACGGCGGGCATCGCCGCCGCCACCATCGCCGCCGCCATGCCGTCCGGGTGGCCGCCCTTCCGTGACCAGCCCCATCCGCGTCCTGGAGGTCGTCCGCCCTGCCCTGGGCGGCATCCGTCAGCACGTCCTTAACCTGGTGGACGGGATGGACCCCGCCCGCGTGACCCTCTCGGTGGCCGCGCCGCCCGCGTTCGTGCGCGAAGTGCTGGCCCATCCGGGCCTGCACGCGACGATCCCGCTGGATATCGCCGCCCGGCTCTCGGTCGCCCGCGACCTTCTGGCCGCGCGGCGACTGGCCCACGTCTTGCCGCAGTTCGCCGAAGTCGTACACGCCCACGGTGCGCGGGCTGCCTGGGTGGCCGCCCTGGCCCACCGGCATCGTCCTTTCCCGCTTGTTTTTACCGCCCATAACCTGATTGGGCGGGACCTGCCCTCGCGTCTGGGCATCCCCTTCATTGGCTTCCACTGCGTGCGCGTCCTCGCCGTCTCCCCCTCCGTCGGCGACAGCCTCGCCGCCTGCGGCGTGCCGCGTGCCAAGATCCAGGTCATCCCGAACGGCATTGACCTGGGACACTTCTGCACACCGGAACTCGGCCGGGTCGCCGCCCGGAAGTCGCTCTCCGTCCCTGAAAGCGCCTTCGTGGTCGCCGCCGCTGCCCGCCTCTCCCGCGAGAAGGGCCTGGACACGCTTCTATCTGCCGCTGGTCAGCGCGCCGGCATGACATTCCTCATCGCCGGCGACGGCCCCCTAAAACCCGCCCTCGCCCGCCAGGCCCCGCCCAACGCCAAACTGCTGGGCCGGCTAGCTGATGTCCGGCCCCTGCTGGCCGCCGCCGACGTCTTCGCCGTCCCTTCCCGCCGGGAAGGGCAGGGGATCGCCGCTTTGGAGGCGATGGCCGCCGGAGTCCCTCTCGTCGCCGCCCACGTCGGCGGCCTCGCCGATATGCTGACCGACGGCGAGACCGCCCTGCTCGTTCCCCCCGACGACCCCGAAGCCCTAGCCGCCGCCCTCAGCCGCCTCCAAAGCGACATGCGCCTCCGCCAGAAATTAATCGCCAACGCCCTTGCCCTCGTCCGCGACCGCTACGCCCTGCCCCCTATGCTGGATGCCATAGCGGAGGTGTACCGTGAAGTAGCGGATGTCTGACTCCCTCCGCCGTTTGTTCGGCAAGAGGGTCGTGCCAAATCCGACGACTGTTCGACCCGTCAGTGATGCGCTGGATGTGGAACCGGGCGAGCCGGGCGGACCCCTGCGCGACGCCGTTGCAGCCATTGATCGTGTTCATCAGGACGGCGTGCTGCCGGTAATCCCGCTTTCGCGCGCCTCGTTCCGTGACCGGCATGGTCAATGCTCACTTCAAAAGGGCAAGATCGCAATCAAGGTAAACTTGGTAGGCCCTCATGTTGAGCTGACGACCGTTCTGGCATCTTGGACAGATGGCGTACCTCTGTCAAAGAAAGCCGCAATCTCCAGCGGCTTGGGCCGTTCCTATCCATAGGAGCGGACAAGACTGTGGAAACATCGCCGGGTGGAACTGTGGTAGAATATGAAGTGGACCAGGATTACCTGCACTACCTGCTACAGCCCCGTGAGCTTTGGGCGCGCAGTTATGCACAATTCGTTGCCGGGAGAAGCAATGACATGGCCCTGCGGATGCAGCTGGACAGCCTCCGAAATCGGCCTGTGGGGACGTTTTATTACGGTGAGCAATGGGATGAAGATGATTTCCTGCTGATCTCAGCAAGCATAGAGGCCATCTTCCAAGACCTTGGGTGGATATGACAATGGCGAATAAAATAATCCCGATGCCCTGCTTCAGCCCGCACCGCAGGCACGCCCCGCACTGAAAAACGACGAGATCGAAAACGGGCGTGAAATAGATGACCGTTTCCGCGAGGCGCTTCGGCGCGGAGAGACAAGCGGCGATTTCGTCGTTTTGGACGAGCACGGAAATGAGATCGTGGGTGCTCTCTCCAGCAAGGCCATCTTTGATTTCTGAGCAGCGCCCTTGATATGACATGCCCTCCCTGCCAGAGAGCGATGATACTCGGACTGCCCTTCTCTGCCGCCTCTACCTGCCCGTGCCGCTCAAGGAAACCACCGTATGATACCAACCCCACGCACCGCCCGACAACTCGCCGTGCTGCTACTCGCCCGCGATCCATCGCCATCCCTGGTCCCGAGCCAAGTCTATAATGCTGTGCTGACGCAGGAGATAGAAGCGTCTGCCGCGCCCGACATGGCAAAGATTGGCCTGCACCTGCTGAACGATGACCTCGCGGCCAGTCACGCGCTGTCCCAGCGGCATGAGGGCGAGGCCTTGGCTGACTACTGGCACGCCGTCATCCACCGCCGCGAGGGCGACTATGGCAACAGCCGTTACTGGTTCGGGCGCGTCGGGCGTATCCCTCTCTTGGCCGAGGTCTACGGCCCTGACGCCAACGCGCCCGTCGCCTTCGTGGAGCGCTGCCGCGCTGCGGGGCGCGGGCATGACGCCGAATTGGAGCAGTTCCAGCGCGATGAAATGGCGCACCTCTTGGCATACGCCCTGGGCCAATCCTCGTAACCGCTTGATTTTGCCGCCGATTCCCTCTATAATGACTCTGCACAACCCAATTTCCCAGCGCCGAGCGCGAAGTCAAAGTGAACCCACGCCATGTATGAAGAGTTTTACGGCCTGCGCGAGACCCCGTTCTCCGTCCAGCCCGACCCGCGCTATGCTTTCCCGAGCGTCGAGCACAAAGTCTCGATCGCCAAGATGCGCTACGCCGTGGACCAGAAGCGCGGCCTTGCCGTGCTGACGGGGCCGGTCGGGTCGGGCAAGACGACGATCGCGAACGGCCTCCAGATGACCTGGGACGACGACCCGACCAAGACGGTCGCCTTCCTGCCGGGTGCGCCGGTGCGGACACCGGGCCAGTTCCTGCGGCTCATCCTGGAAGCCTTCGGAACGCCCGCACTGCGGACCGAGGCCCAGAACCGCCAGGCGCTGGAGCGGTTCCTGCTGGACGAGTACCAGGCGGGCCGCCATCCCGTGCTGCTCTTGGATGAGGGCCAGAACGTCACCTCGCGCGTCATTGATGCCATCTCGGACCTGACCAACTTCCAGACCTCCCAGACCAAGCTGATCACGGTCGTCATGCTCGCCCAGGATAACCTGCCCAAGAAGCTGGAGCGGCACGATGCCTTCCGGTCGCGCATCGCGGTCGTGGGCCGACTGGACCCGCTGGACCTCGAAGAGATGACCGAGATGATCGCCTACCGGATCACGACGGCGGGCGGCGGTGCGATCAGCACCTATTTTGAAGAGCAGGCGCTGGCCGATGTCCATGCCATCACGCGCGGAGTCCCGCGTGATGTCTGCGTCTTGTGCGATGCCCTGTTCGTCAACGGCTATGTCCGCGACCAGCGCCTGATGACGCCCACGCTCGTCGCCCGGACCTTGAACGAGATGAGCCGCGAGAAAAAGTGGCCGGTCCAGCTCAAGAATGCCACGAAGTAACCAGGGGAATGAACGAGGAGACCCGCCCATGACCACACTCGCCGAACTGCGCCTCGCCAACCTGCGCGAACAAAAGAAGTCCGCTCAGGAGCCGGCCGAAGCCGCCCCCGAACAAGCCCATGCCGCCGTGCGCGGCGATGACCTGGTTCTCGCCCAATACCTCACCGATGCCGAGTCGCACGCCGTCGAAGCACCCGCCGACCCTGAGGCCGAGAAGAGCGCCACCCTCATTGCCCGCGTCCATAACACCCTGGCCCACAAAACGATGCACCCGACCGGCGCTAAGGCCACCGTGGACATGTCGCCTGCGCTGTTCCACCGCGCCAAGCGCTACTGCCTGGACCACAGCAACGTCACCCTGCGCCAGCTCTTTCTGGACTTGATGACGGCTTTTCTGGACGAGGAAGGCTATTAACCCCTGTGAGCCAAGCCTTGCGCGTCTCCCGCGCGCTGTGCGTGTCTGCTGCCGCCGCTGTTTGCTTGATGCTGCCGCTGACTTCCCTGCGGGCCGACCCGCCCAGCCTCGCCGCTGCCGATGCAGCGTTCGCACAGGGCAAATTCGATCAGGCCCGCAGGACCTACCAGTCCCTCCTCAAGACGGATCCGGCCTTGCCCGCCCCACGCCTCGGCCTTATCCAATCCTTGCTGCGCCTGGACCGCTGGCAGGACGCTCTGCGCGCGGCACAAGAGGCGACGCAGGCGCTTCCAGCCAGTGCCGACGTGCATGGCCTGCTGGCGATGACCGAGATCCGTGCCGGGCAGCCGGAAGCGGCTTTAACGGACGCGAATCTGGCGCTGGCAAAGGACCGTGACTGCTACTGGGGGCTGGTCGCCGCGGGGCGTGTCGCCGATTGGGAAGGCCGCGAAAAGGAAGCTTATGTCCTTTTCACCCGCGCGACGACGCTGCATCCCGAGCGGCCGGATGGCTGGCTGGGGGCATGGCAGACGATCAATGACCCCGGCATCACCGAGGCGGACCTTCAGATCGCGAAAAGCTATCTGGCGCTGGCGCCCAAAGGGCAGCCGTTCGACTTCAACACCTCCTACATCCAAAACATCGTCACCAACGAGACCGGCTACTGGCACGGTTTCGATAAAGACCCTCCCTTTCACCTGGACGAAGCCGACCAGAAACAGCAGTCGTATATGGCCGTCTTCCCGATCCAGCGCAGCGGGAAATCGGTCCTGGTCTCGGTCGGCATCAATGGCAAGCCGTTCCACCTGTTGTTCGATACCGGAGCGAGCAACCTGCTGCTATCCAGCAATGCCGCGCGCCGCCTCGGGCTGACGAACCTGGCGAAGACTTCCGTATCGGGCGTCCAGGGACGGGCACCCGCCTCGTTGCAGCGCGCCGACACGCTGACCCTGGGGTCAATCACCCTGCACTCGATCCCGCTGACCGTCACCGGCTCCGTGCCCGAAGATGGCGACGGCATCTTCGGCGGCTCGCTCCTGCGGGACTACGCCATCACCTTGGACTTCGTGGACAACACAATGACCATCGCGCGTGGGCACGGGGCGATGCATCTGGCGATGGCGAACACCACGGTGGCTGCCACCCCGCTGCACTTCTACAACTCGCACCTGTTTGTATCCACCCATGCCCAGGGCCGGCGCGTCTGGGCCATGCTGGACACCGGCGCATATACCGACATCTTCTCGCTGAACTTGACCCACGACCTTTCCTCGGACACGGCCCGCTCGGACTGGCGCGAGGGCAGCTATGAGGAGCGCATCGGCATCGGCGACTCGGCCATGCAGATTGATTACTGCGTGACGCCGAAGAAACTGAACATCGCTTTCGATGGCTCCAGCCCGCCCGCGACCTTGACACAGGACGGACTGATCGGGCAGTCATCCATAGACCATCAGATCAGCCCGTCCTTCGGCTTCGAGATCGGCATGATCCTGGGCGTCCCCGTCCTGTCCCAGCACAACCGCGTCACCATAGATTACCCGCACCGCCTGCTGACGCTGGAAGACCCGAAGTAGAGAGTAGCGTTGGGTAGTAGCACAGTTCGGCGCTGATTGACAATGCAGTGATGATGCGATATAATCCGGGCGGACCACTCCTGGAAGGAAGGCAGGGCGAAGATGACTGGATGGGAATCGGTTTCGGTCGCCACCCTTGACGTTCGCCTGCCCCGATTTGGTATAATAAATCGTCACGCGAACCTTTTTGCGGCCTCAGGCCGTTAAACAATCTACAGCAGAGGATGAGAGAACGATGTCAGGACATAGCAAATGGAGCAGTATCAAGCATCAGAAGGGTAAGGCTGACGCCGATCGGGGCAAGCTCTTCACCAAACTCGCCCGCGAGATCATCGTCGCCGCCAAAGCGGGCGGGCCGAACCCGGACTCCAATATCACCCTGCGCGCCGCGATCACGCGGGCGCGGGCGATCTCGATGCCGCAGGATAATATCAAGCGCGCCATCGCGCGCGGGGCGGGCGGCGATGACACCGCGAACTACGAGGACCTGACCTATGAGGGCTATGGGCCGGGCGGCGTCGCCGTTCTGGTCAACTGCCTGACCGACAACAAGCAGCGCACTGTCGCTGAAGTCCGGGCCGCCTTCAATCGGTCCGGCGGGCGGCTGGCTGAGTCCGGCAGCGTCGCCTACCTCTTCGCGTCCAAGGGCGTCCTCATCGTAGACCCCGATGTCACGACGGAAGAGGCCGTGACCGAGGCCGCTATCGAGGGCGGGGCCGAGGATGTGCAGCCGACCGACGAAGGCGGCTTCGAGATCACGACTGCTCCCGAAGACTTCGCCGCCGTGCAGAAAGCTTTGGACGGTGTCAAAATCGTCTATGCCTCCGCCGAGCTGACCATGCTGCCACAGACCACTGTGGACATCGCCGGCAAGGAGGCCAGCCAGGTCCTGCGCCTGGTGGATACCTTGGAAGACAACGACGACGTCCAGAAGGTCTATGCGAACTTCGACATCTCTGACGCGGAGATGGCGGCGGTCGAAGGCGGCCGCTAGAAACCCCGCGCCGCTCTGAAAAGCCGGACGACGATCGAGACCGACCGTGGGCACACCCCGCGAGAACTGAGGCTGTCCCAATGATCCGGCCTATCCCGATTCAGCCCGTCTGGCGTGTCCGCTTCCTGCTCGCATGGATGTTCTGCTCTTGCCTGACCGGGGCGCTTGCGACTGGGGCGCGGGCCGACGGCCCTGCTCTGACTGCTGTCTTCGGCATCGCCGGGCGCTACCGTCCCGGCGCCTGGTGCCCCGTCACCGTCACCGTCCGTAACCCGTCGCCCGACAGCGTTGCGGGACAGGTCCAGGCATTGGCGGGCGCGAACGCAAACCGGGGTGGGGCAGCCGGCAACCGGGCCCTGGGTGCGGCCCTGTTTGGTCGCCCCGTCACCATTGCTGCCGGGGCAGCACCGCAGTCCTTCCAGCTTTATACGCGCGGCCTGGACCCGAGCCGCGACAGCATCACCGTGCAGCTCGTCGAGGGCCGGCAGCGCGGCGATGGGCGCACGTTGTCGCAGATCAGCACGCAGGACCCCAAGACCGCGCAGGACATCACGGGAAACGCCGTCAGCGACAGCGACCTCCTCCTGGTCGGGCTTGGCGGCGACCCCGGCGCGTTCGTCCCGCTGAATGGTCGGCAATTAGGGCTGGCGCACCAGGTGGGCAGCTTCCTCACCGGAGCCGCCGCCTTCACCAGCAGCACCCGCGGTCAGGCCGCGACCGTGCAGATCGCCGAGGCGGTGGGGACCGATCTCCCCGATAAGGCGGCGGGCTACGGCGGTGTGGACGCCTTCCTGCTACGCAGCGATGCCCCGCTCGATGCGCTTACCGAGGCCCAGGCAGATGCCCTGCGCGGATGGGTCGCCGGAGGAGGCCACCTCGTCGTCTGTGGCGGCGTGGACCCCAGCCGCTTCGCCTCGACCTTCTATAGCGGCCTGCTGCCCGCCGGCATCGGGGCGGCGCGTCCCTCTGTCTCACTGCCCGGAGTGGGGCCGGTCGGCCTCCTTACCCTCATGCCCAAAGCCCTGCCGGGTGTCCGCGTCCTGGCCTCCGCGCCGGACGGCTCGCCCCTGGTCGTCTCCGGTCCCTATGGCGCGGGCTGCGTGACCTTAACGGCCTATGACCCGACGGCCAAAGGGTTCCAGTCTCCTTCATTCGATAATGGGTCGCTCTGGCGAACATTGCTGACCGTCGGCCCCTCCGCCTCCGCCGCCGTGCTGCCGCTCGTCGCCGACCGCGAGGAGAACTATCACCCCGGCTCTTATGGCGGTGGTGATGCCCATCTTCTTTCGGACGCGGTCATGCGTGGTCCGTCCCTGGATGCGCCTGGAACCGAGGTCATCGGCCTGTTCCTGCTGGTCTATCTCATCGCTCTGGTCCCCGCGAACTATCTCATCCTCAAGCGCCTGGACCGCAAGGAGCTGGCCTGGGTGACGATCCCGCTCCTCGTCCTGCTCTTCGCGGTCGGCACCTTCGGCGTCGGCTATGCCGCCAAAGGCGGCTCGGTCTTCGTCAACCGCGCCGCCCTCGTCGAGACCACGGCGGGTCGGCATGAGGCCGGTGTCTATGCCGAGTTGGGGCTGTTCTCGCCGCACCGGACGACTTACGACCTTTCCCTGCCCGGCGCGAACGCCCTGGCCGCCATCCCGAACCCCGGCTTCTCCTTTGGCTACCGGGGCGGCGGGAATACGGACACCCAGACCTATGGCCTGACCAAGTTCGTGCAGGCTCCAGAAGGCGCGGCCCTGCTCGATACATCCATCAACATGTGGGCCATGCGCGCCTTCGACGTGCAGGCGACCGAGGACCTCGGTGGGACCGTGGATGCCGCGCTCACGGAGCAGGGCGGCGCTTCTTCACTCCCCGGCAGGGCGATTGTCAGCAGCATGGCTGGGACCGTGACCAACCACCTTGCCCAAACACTGACCGGCTGCGTCCTGCTCCACCATGGTCAGTGGCAGAACCTCGGCGACCTCAAGCCCGGCGCAAGCCTGCCAATCTCCGACACGGCTTTTGCCAGCGGCCCCGCCCAAACCGACAGCCTGTCTCGTCTCCCGATGAGTGGACATATGGGCGGCGGCGACATCCAGGGTGACATCCACGTGCGGATGCAGGTGGCCCTCGCCGACTACGCGCGCTCACTGGGGCAGCAGAACGGCAACAACGGCCAATTCTTTAACGGCAGCCAGGTCCAGACCTCAAGTGTCTATGTGCCCTCGTCCGGCGAGGCCATTCTGATGGGCTGGAGCAATGACCCTGCCCTGGCCGGACCCGCTCCGCGCGTGGACGGCCGCAGCGTTCATGAGAACACCATCAGCCTGGTCATCATTCACCTGCCGATTAAGGGTGCGCGGATCATCGCCGCCGCGCCCTCGCCGTCGAATAGGCCGGTGCGCCAGACCTTCGGGACGTTCTCCCGGCGGTTCCCCCCGCAGCAGAGGATAGCCTCCCCAACCGCCCAATTCGGCGTGACCGCCCGGAACTCGCAGCCCTATAAGCAGGCCGTGGAAGCACATAATCTGGCAGCTGCCCGGCGGAGCCTTGGCAGGACGGCTAGTTTCCACGGGACCGTTGCCAACGTCACGCAGGACGCGCAGAACCAGACTCTGACCCTGGAATTCGACCCGCAGTACCAGAAGGCAGTGACTGCCGTGCTGACCTTCCGGGCCTACTTGCGGTTCCCCAACATGCAGACTCTGCGGGGTAGGGAGGTCGTCGTCTCCGGCCCGCTCCTCCAATACGGGGACAGGGTCGCCGTCATGCTGACCCAGCCCAGCCAGATCCAGGTCGTTCACTAGCATGGGCCTCTTCACCGACAACCCGGTTCTGGAACGTGAGCTGCGCGGACGGCTCCGGCTGCGGCGCAAGGGCGCCCGCCGGGCCATCCCTGTCGTCGCCTGGCCCATTGGTCTGGTCGCCCTCTATTTCTATGCGCGCGGCCTGACCGCGATCGGGCGCGGCCTGACCCAAGACGCGCGCGAACTCCTGCCCGCGCTGGTGTACGGCGTGCTGACACTGATCGTCCTGCTGGCCCCCGCGCTGGCCTCGGCTGCCATCACGCAGGAGCGCGAGCAGCAGACATGGGACGCTCTGGCGACGACCCGGCTGTCGGCCTGGGAGATCCTCTTCGGGAAATGGGTGGGACGGCAGATCATCCCCTGGCTCATCATCATCCTCTCCCTCCCATACCTGCTGGTCTGTGCGGCCTTCGGCGGCATGGGACTGATGATCCTGCCGGCGACCCTGTTCTTCCTGGTCGTGACGACGGGGTTTTACAGCGCCATGGGCCTGCTCTGCTCGTTCCAGGCGCGGCGGACGGTGGGCGCGACGGCGACTGCCCTGACCGTCACCGCTCTGCTCTGCGTCGGGACTGTGGTCGTGAATCAGGTCATCAAAGTTTTTCAGCAACAGTCCAATAATTTTAGCGACTCATGGGTCATGTGGATCAACCCATTTTACGTCCTGTCATCGCTTCTAGCGTGGCTGGACCGAAACATCACCTATCAGAACAATTCAGCACTCCCGACTGACCTAAATCCACTACAAGTCGGCTTCTACTTGCTCGCCTCTGTCGCCGCCATCGCCGCCGCCCTCTACTTCATGGCGAGTCGTTATCACCGTGCTGTGCGCGAGCGGACATAGAAAGACACATGGAAACGAAACGTGCCATCCAAGGGCTGGGCGAGGTCGCGCTGCGCGTCAGTGACCTGGACGCCATGCAGCGCTTTTACTCGGATGTGATCGGGCTGGAACTGATGCGCTGCTTTCCCGGCAGCGCCTTTTTCTGCATCGCGGCAGGCGTGGCGGGCCACACCCAGATTCTTGCCCTCTTCGACCGGGGCGAAGTGGACCACCCGCACGCCGAGCATTCACCGCTCGATCACCTAGCCCTCGCCATTGCGCCCGAATACTATGACGGTGAGAAGGCAAGGCTGCAAGGGCTTGGCCTGAATGTGACGGAGGCGTACCATGAGTGGGTGCAGTGGCGGTCGCTGTACGTCCGCGACCCGGAAGGTAACACCGTCGAACTTGTCTGCTACGATCCAACGGGAGAGACGCACCTGTGATCCGAATCAACCACCTGCATAAAGAATACAAGGGCCTCACGGCCGTCAAGGACCTCAGCCTGCACCTGGAGGCGGGCGATATCTTCGGCTTCATCGGGCCGAACGGGGCCGGGAAGACGACGACGATCAAGATGCTGGCGACCCTGCTCAAGCCGACCTCCGGCACCGCGTTGATTGATGGCATTGATGTCGTCGAGAACCCCGAGGCCGTGCGCGGGCGAATCGGCTATATGCCGGCCTTTTTCGGCATCTACGACGACATGCGGGTCTGGGAATACCTGGACTTTTTCGCCGGCGCATACCGCCTGCCTCGGGCGCAGCGCCCACGCATCATAGATGACGTGCTCAATCTTACAGATCTAACAGGAAAAAAGGACAACTATGTGGAAGAATTATCCACAGGCATGAAGCAGCGGCTTTGTCTCGCGAAAACGCTTATCCATGACCCCAAGGTCCTGCTCTTGGATGAGCCGGCGTCGGGCCTTGATCCACGCGCCCGCATCGAGATCAAGGAGCTGTTCAAGGAGCTGAAGGCGATGGGCAAGACCATCATCATCTCCTCGCATATCCTGCCCGAGCTTGCCGACTTCTGCAACAAGGTCGGCATCATCGAGCGCGGCGAACTCCTAGTTTCGGGCGACGTTCAGGAGATCATGGCCCAGGTGACCGGCGGCAAGACACTGGAGATCAAAGTGCTAGCCGATTCGGAGCGGGCGATGGAGATATTGGCATCCGCGCCTGGCGTCCGCGCCGTCCGCCCGGTGAACGCCCACCTGCATGTCGAGTTCACTGGGGACCTAGAGGCGCAGGCCGGCCTGAACAAGCTCCTCATAGACAGCGGCCTGCGCGTTCAGACCTTCTCAGAGCAGGAAACGGACCTCGAAGACATCTTCATGAAGGTGACGAAAGGACTCGTGCAGTAAGTAGGCCGACCTTTCCCTTCGACTGTGTCCCGCCCGTAAGGAAGCGGTCGGGGCTGATTGGAACAGGCAGTAAACGATGATACGAGTAGGCATTTTGGGGCTGTCCCGCCGCGAAGGGACGTTTGCCGAAGTGGGCCTGCGGTCCTGGGAAGAGGCCGGATGCGCCGCCGTCGAACGCACCCTGATGACGGGAAACGAGGGCGTTTATACCGTCCACCGCCCGCTCGTCCTCCGCAGCGCGCGGGCCGAAATCGAGCGCATCCTGCGGGATTGGTGCGACGCCCCCAACAAATCAGCCCGCTGTGACCTTATCCTGACCGTCGGTGGGACCGGCTACTCGGACGCGGATGTGATGCCCGAGGCCACCCAGCCGCTCCTCAAGCGTGGGGCGCAGGGCATCATCGAGGCCATGCGCCGTGCCGCCCTGGAAGCCGGTCAGCCGCAAGAGGCCGTCTCGCGCGGCGTCGCCGGGATGCGTGGCCGGACCCTGCTGATCAACCTGCCCGGCAACGTCAAAGGCATGGCTGATGAGGATAGACTCATTCTCGCCATGCAGACTCTTCTGCCCTTTCTGCCGGACATCCTGGCGGCGATTACGGAGTGCAGCGGGAACGGGCCTGGGTTGACCCCGGCAGACGAAAAATGATATACTAGGGCATGACGGAGCCGACCTATGATCTTTTCGGCCATGCCCCCGCCTCGATCCTCTTGCCCGCATCCCCCGATGAGGCTCAAGAGATCGTGCGGCAGGCGGCTGGGAAAGCGATCGTGCCCTGGGGTGGGGGAACGCAGCGGCATCTGGGCTACCCGCCCGCCCGCTATGACCTGGCGCTCTCCACGCGGAGGCTGAACCGGATCACGGATTACGCCCCCGCTGACCTGACCGTGACGGCAGAGGCGGGAGTGACGATCTCCGAATTGCAGGCCGTTCTGGCCGCGCAGGGTCAGTTCCTCCCCCTGGACATCGCCCTGCCCGACAAGCAGACCGTTGGCGGCGTCATCGCGGCCCGAGCCAACAGCCTGCGCCGCCTCACCAATGGCAGCGTCCGCGACTCGCTGCTGGGCGTTTCGGTCCTCAATGGCCGGGGTGAATGGGTCAAGGGCGGCGGAAAGGTCGTCAAGAACGTCGCCGGCTACGATCTGCCCAAGCTCTACTGCGGCTCATTCGGCACGCTGGGCCTGATCGTCGAGGCCACATTCAAGGTCGCGCCGCTGCCCCCGGCCTCGGCCACCGTCGCCCTGCCGCTGGACCTGGACCACAACAGCGAAGATGTCCTGGACCGACTCCTGGCCTCCGAGCTGACGCCCTCCTTTCTGTCTCTGCTGAACCCCGCCGCCGCCCAGGCAATCTTCCCGGGAGCGGACCCAGCACAGTATGTAATCCTCGGCTTCGACGGTGACGGGGAGGCTGTCGCCTGGCAAGCCGAAACTTTAGGAGCCACTGTGCTGCCCGAAGCGGCTGCCGCGCTCGCCCGCGCCCGGCTACGCGACTTCGCCCTGGACGATGCGCCGATGACCGCCTCTTTCCACATCCTCTCGTCCCAGGTCGGCGCCTTCTCCCGCATGGTCGAGTGGACCGCCCGCCGGGCCGGGTTTTCTTCCCAGGTTGCTGCCGATGCCGCCCTGGGCCTGATGACGGCGCATTTCGCGCCTGCCCGTGCGGACGCCGACTGGACCGTCTTTTACGTTGATCTGAAAGACAAAGCCGACCGCTGCGGCGGTAGCTTCATTCTCGAGCGGATGCCGGATGCTTTGCGCGCCCTGGACACCCCGGTCTGGTCGCCGCTCCTGCCCGACTTCGGCCTGATGGCCCGCCTGAAGGAGACCCTGGACCCGGACCGGATGTGGAATCCGGGCCGGTTCGTCGGCAAGTTATGACCAATGCTAAGAACGAAAAAGACCTGCACGAAAAAGATCTGCATGAGCAAGACCTGATGGCTTGCGTCCACTGCGGCTTGTGCCTGCCTTCCTGCCCGACCTACCTCGAAACCGGCAGCGAGGCGGATAGCCCGCGCGGGCGTATCGTGCTCATGCGTAAGATGCACGAGGGCAGCCTATCGCCCCAGGACGCTGACGTCACCCGGCACCTCGACCTGTGCCTGGGCTGCCGCGCCTGCGAGACCGCCTGCCCCTCCGCCGTCCCCTATGGCCGGATCTTGGAGACGGCCCGCGAAAGGATCAACGATGAGCGCGCCCGGCCACGCCGCACCGATCTGTCCCGCTGGGCTTTGCTGGATACCCTGACTCACCCGCCCAAGATGACGGCGGCCATGCGCGCCGCTAAGGCCGTGACGGGCGGCATCGTGCCCGCCCCCGCTGTGCGCCTGCTGTCCGGCGATGCTGCTGCGCAAGCACAGGCGACGAGCCTGCCGGATGTCCTTTCGCCGCCGCTGCCGCCGGTCCTGACGCCCGCCGTGGGCCGTAAGCGTGCCCGCGTCGGCATCCTCGCCGGCTGCGCGATGCGCGTCCTGTTCGGCGATGTCAATGCCGATACCGTTGCGGTCCTCGCCGCCAATGGCTGTGAGGTCTTGGTCAACCGCCGGCAGGGCTGCTGCGGCGCTTTGCATGGTCACAATGGCTATGGAGAGGAGGCCAAGTCACTCGCGCGGTCACTCATTGACGCCTTCTCGCCCTTTGATGGCCTGGACGCGGTCGTCGTCAACTCGGCGGGCTGCGGCAGCATGATGAAGGAATATGGACACCTCCTGGCCGGCGACCCTCATTATGCCGCCCGCGCCGCCGCCTTCGCTGCCAAAGTCCGCGATGTTTGCGAGTGGCTTGACGAGGTCGGATGGGTCGCCCCGCTCCGGGCCATCTCCCCTGTACCCGTGACCATGACCTACCATGACGCCTGCCATCTGGCGCATGGGCAGCAGGTTCGCGAGGCGCCCCGCGCCTTGCTTGCGCTCCTGCCCGGCGTGACGTGGGCGCTCCTGCCTGAGAGCGAGGTCTGCTGCGGCTCGGCGGGCATCTATAATCTGACCGAGCCAGAAATGGCACGAAATTTGCAGAGACGTAAACTGGAGCACATCCTCGCGACCGGCGCCAGCGTCGTCGCGGCGGGCAACCCTGGCTGCCTGTCCTGGATCGGGGCGGGCCTGAAAGAGCGTGGCCTGCCGGACGTCCGCGTCGCCCATCCGGTCACGCTGCTGGCTGAAGCTCTGCAAACCTAGCCTTATGCTGACCCAACATATCGAAGAACTACGCCTGGACCTGCAAACTCTGGCCGTCCACGAGGCGACATTGGACACCCTCGCGGATGCTGTCCTCCATGCCTTCAATCATGGCGGCAAGCTGCTCACCTGCGGCAACGGCGGGTCGGCGGCGGAGGCCGCCCATCTGGCCGAAGAATTCACAGGGCGCTTTTATCGCGAGAGGAAGTCGCTGCCGGGCATCTGCCTGTCCATAGATGGCACCCTGCTGACCTGCATCGGCAACGATTACGGCTTTGACGAAGTATTTGCGCGGCAGGTATACTCTCTGGGGATGCCGGGCGATGTGCTGATCGCCTTCACCAGCAGTGGCAACTCGGAAAATATCGTGCGCGCTCTGACCGCAGCAAAAGAGCGCGGGCTGGTGACGGGGGCGTTTCTAGGCAAGACCGGCGGCAGGTGCCGGGGTCTGGCGGACCATGAAATGGTCGTGCAGAGCGTCAACCCCAGCGCGATGCGTATTCAGGAGTGCCACCAATTAATGCTCCACGCGCTCTGCGAGCGCGTCGAGGTGACTCTTTTAGGCATCGGTCAATCTTAGGTATCGGTCAACGACAGGCGTAATACTATGAGCTTCTGTGACAAATTAACGGCGGGTGTCCCGACCCTCTCTTATGAGTTCTCGCCGCCCAAGAACCCGGCGGGCTGGGCGACTCTCTATTCGACTTTGGGCGAGGTCACCCGGCAGGCGCCCGACTTCGTTTCGGTCACCTACGGCGCGGGCGGCTCCAACCGCGAAAAGACGGTGGACCTGGCCAGCCGCATCGAGCGGGAATTGGACATCGAATCGGTGCCGCACCTAACCTGCGTCGGCCACTCGAAAGACGAGATCCGCGACATCCTCACCACTTTGCAGGGGGCCGGAATCCGGCACCTGATGGCCCTGCGCGGCGACGCCCCCCAGAACGACCCCAAGTATAAGCCGCACCCGGATGGCTTCGCCCATGCCAGCGATCTGATCGAATTCGCCAAGGCGAACTACGACTTCCACGTCGGCTGCGCCTTTTATCCCGAGAAGCACCCCGATGCCGAGCACATTGATCACGACATCCAATGGCTCCGGTTCAAGCAGGACTGTGGGGCCGAGTTCGCCACATCCCAGCTCTTCTTCGATAATGATCTCTTCTATGCCTTCCGTGATAAGGCTGCCCAGGTCGGCATCACCTTCCCGCTCCTTGCCGGCGTTCTGCCCGTCACGTCCCTAGGCCAGCTCAAACGTATCGGCGAACTCAGCGGCCAGGACATCCCGAGGAAGCTGCTGGACTTTCTGGGGGAGGGGACTGAAAAAGAAATCACGGACCGGGGTATCGAGTACGCGACGCGCCAGTGCCGGGACCTGCTGGAACAGGGCGTCGCGGGCCTGCACGTCTACACCTTTAACCGCGCCCTGTCTGCCGTGCGTATCACCAAGACCCTGCGCGCCGAAGGCTATTTCCCTGTGCAGAAGAAGCCAAAGTAATCGTCTCCCGGCACTGGAAGTGCCGGGACCGACTGGAGATCACCTTTTGACCGACCCCATCACCTACGACGCCCAATCCTTCCTCATCAATGGCGAGCGCGTTTTCCTGACGGCGGGCGCGATCCACTACCCGCGAATCCCACGCGAGCTGTGGGCCGACCGCATACAGAAGGCCAAAGCTGCTGGGCTGAACACACTCCAGCTCTATTTCTTCTGGAATGTCCACGAGCCGGAGGAAGGCAATTTCGTCTTTGATGGTCAGGCCGATGTCGCCGCCTTCCTGGACATGATCACCGAGGCTGGGCTATACATCGTCGTTCGCCCCGGCCCCTACATCTGCGCCGAGTGGGACGGCGGCGGCTTCCCCGCCTGGCTCTATGCCAAGGCCGGGCTGGAAACACGGACGCTCAACCCGCTCTATTTGCAGGCCGTCGAGAACTATTGGAGTCGCCTGCTGCCCCTCTTCGCCGAGCGCCAGGTCACGCGCGGCGGCAATATCCTTTTGTGCCAGATCGAGAACGAGCTGAACCTGGGCGGCAGCCAGGGCCACGCCCAGGAACTCTACATGGAGGCCCTCATCGGCATCGCCCGCAAGTATGGGATTGAGGTGCCTCTGATCACCTGCGAGGGTCAGTTCCCAGGTGCCATCGAGTGCATCAATGGTCACCGTATCGCCGACCGCTTCGAGGACTATCGGCGGCGGCAGCCCGATAAGCCTCTGCACTCGACCGAGTTCTGGCCCGGCTGGTACAACGTCTGGGACAAACCCATTGACACCGCCCCCGCCTGGGGCGGCGGCGACCCGTTTGACCCAGCCTTCACCGAGCGTGAGACCTGGCGCATCCTGGCGATGGGCGGGGCGGGCTACACTTACTATATGTGGCACGGCGGCACCAATTTCGGCTACGGGGCGATGTACGGGCAGACGACTTCTTATTACGACACCGGCCCCCTGTCCGAGACGGGGAGCCTGCACGAGAAGTTCGGCCGGACCCGTCGCGTCGCACTGTTCGCACAGACGTTCAAAGACATCCTGCTGAACGCGCCCGTCTATGCCCCCACCCAGCACTGCCAGACGCTTTCCAGCGGCGTTCTGCTGCACCGGCGCGAGGCCGATGGCGGCAAGCTCTGGTTTCTGGAAAACAAGGGGACGGAGCGCGCGGACGTGGACCTTTCCGAGATCGCCGAGGGCCTGCCGCACCATGTCCTTGTTCCCGCCGGCACGGTCCGCCCGCTTGTATTGGACTGGTCCGTCGGCGGCACGCCGATGGACTTCTACGCGCCCATCATCACGCGCGTGCTGGAAGCCCCAAACGAGACCATCATCGTTGCCTATGATCCAGACAGCGACCCTAAGTTTGCCGCTACCCCCAGCGATCCCGTCCATGTCCGCCGCCATCAGACGCCCGAGGGCCGGACGCAGACGTTCCTAACGCTGACGCCCGACCAGATGGATCTGACCTGGTTCGGGGACGACGGCACGATCTATCTCGGCGCTTACTATCTGCGCGAGACGGGAAATGGAAAGCAGGCAGAACTGACGCCCGGCGCGACCGACCTATGGAAGTATCAGAACGGGGCCTGGACCCCCCTGCCCGTTCCCGAGACTGCCCTGCCCGACGCGCCCGCCTTGGAGAATTGGCAGAGCGCGCCCGCCGATGAGGAAGCGTTGCCGGATTACGACGCCTCGGGCTGGACGGCGATGTACCAGCCGATGAACCGCGTCCACCTCGGCGACAAGTCCGGCTACGCCTGGTACCGGACGACCCTGCAAGCCGACGCCGTTGGGGAGGCAACGCTGACCTTGACCGCGCTGGCCGACCGCGCCCTGCTTCTGGTCAACGGCGCCCTTGTGGCAGTGAGCGAGGCCCCCGCCGAGGAGCGCATGGCCGACCCTTCGCTGACGGCCCGCGTCTCGCTCAACAAGGGCGCAAACACCGTCGCCATCCTGAGTGATGACATGGGACACCTCAAAGGCGCCTGGCAGTTCAAGGGGCGGCGCCTGGAGGAAGACAAGAAGGGCTTGTTCGGCCCGGTCCTGCGTGACTTCTGCACACCATTGACTGATTGGCGATTCCGGCCCCTTCTGTCTTGGGAGGCGACACCGGAAGAGACCGCCTGGGGTTCCATTGAGGCCGCTCCACGTCCTCTGCGCCTCTTCCGTGCTTCATTCGCCCTGCCCTCGGACGAGCTGGCTCTGCCGGACCGCGAAGTCATCGCCCACCTCGACGGTATGGGCAAGGGCGTCTTGTACGTCAACGGGATCAATTTGGGCCGCTACTGGGCCATCAACGGACACACGCGCTACTACGTCCCCAAGTGCTGGCTGCAGGAACATAACGTGCTGGTACTGTTCGAGGAAACCGACGCCGCGCCCGACGCCGTGCGCCTGGCCTGGGACGATCTGGCGATCGGGGCAGTTGTGCCCCTGTAAGGGCACGATTCATCGCGCCCTCCCCCCCAATCGCTACACGGTCACCTTTTGCCCTGACCGCGCGCTGGCCGCGACGGCGTCTAGGGCGCGCATGTTGTTCAGGCCGTCCTCGGCGGGCAGCAAAAAGGTGTCCTCGCCGAGCGCACGGCGTGACATCGCTTCCACCTCGGCGACATACATGCTGCCGGGCTGGGACCGGCGCTCCTCGTCCACCCCGCCGCGTGACAGGCAGTAGTCGCCCGCTTCGGCCTGATCGCCCGCCGCTTGCCCGCTCAGCAGGAAGTTCGGGACCAAGACCGAGGCGTCGCTGCCGACGATCTCATAAGTCGCCCGAAAAGATAGCGAGAACGAGCAGTCAATGAGCGCGATGCCTCCCCCGTCGAATTCCATCAATGCTGTGGTGGTCGTGTCAATCCCCGTTTGCGGATCGTAGAGCGATTTGGCTGTGACCATCACCGGCTCGCGCGCGAACACGCGCCGGGCGATGTGGATGCAGTAGCACCCGACATCGAACAAGGCCCCGCCGCCCATGCCGGGGTCACGCCGGTAGTCGGCTTCGTCCGTCTGCACGAACGAAAAGGACGCCCGCACCAGGCGCGCTTCGCCCAAATCGCCGCTGCGCACCAGGCCGGCCACTTCCTGCTGTAAGGGGTGGTAGCGGTACATGAACGCCTCGGACAGAATGACGCCGTTCGCCTCCGCCGTCTCGACCATCTCCTCGGCCTGATGCGCGTTCAAAGCCAGCGGCTTCTCGCACAGGACATGTTTCCCGTTGTTCATCGCCTCGACGGCCCAGCCCAGGTGCAGGTTGTTCGGCAGGGGCAGATAGACCAATCCACGTTCCCGTCGGCGATCAGGGAGTCGTAATCGCCGTAGGCTGCCACCTCCGGCCCGGCTTGGGCGGCGATCTCCCGCGCACTGTCCCGGCTGCGCGAGGCCACGGCGACGAGTTCT
>JANLUQ010000190.1:0-5515 GCA_031363565.1 Armatimonadota bacterium
GGACAGTCGCGGGTCCTGAGGTGCGGGGGCGCGGCTGACAACCCAGAGGATGTGGCCGAGCGCGAGCAGCACGAATCCAGCGCGCAGTCCGGCCTTCCAGGACAAGAGTGGGCGGGGGGCGGCTGCTGCCGCCCCCCGCGCTTTGCTATTTGGAGTGTCACGCACAGACGCATCTCTAGTCGTGGTCATGCCAGATGTCTTGAGTGGAGCCGATGCGGGCATTCAGCGTGGGAGCGGCCAGTACCGACTTGACATGCCCGTCAGCGAAGCCGCAGTTGATCCGCTTGTTATGGCGCGAGGCAGGCCGGCGGTCGTCGTTCGCAGCCCAGTCACTGTTGCCGCCGGGGACCCCGACGCTCCAGTCCACGCTGCCCGTCTCAGGAATCCAGACGTCCGGGTTCATCGCGAAAGGGCCGCAGGCGCCGGTGCCATTTGCACCGCCGTTTGTCTCGTAGCCGAAGCAGTTGCCGTTGGCATCGCTGTAATGGGGGTCTGCCTTCGCGCTCGCTCCGCCGCTGTAGAACAGGGCGGCGTCGCAGTACGCGACGACGTTTGCAGGGCTGCGAATCTGTGACAGCTTCTTGCCGATGTAGTGCAGTGAGCTGCCGCCATCCTCGTTGCCGGTCCCGTTCTCCCAGTTGCCGGTCAAGGCGGAGGTATTGTAACCGTAGGAGGTCTGGTAGAAATGTGCGGAGTTGGTCGGGGCGTCCGGGCAGGAGAGGACGTTGTCGCTGTCGAAGCTGGTTCTTTCAGCGTTGCCCCCTAAGTCGCCCTTGGTGTGAGGGACGTATCCCCCTCCGATGTAGGGCAGGAGCACGACACGCCACATCATCAGGCCGGTCTGAGACGAATCGCTCGTGTCCCCGCCAGCTTGCGGGTGCCACCCATCGGGGTAGGACTCGTCATAGTCTTGCTGGTACTGAAGAGTAGCGATGCCGAGCTGCTTCAGGTTGCTGGCGCACTTGGCCGCGCGGGCGTTCTCGCGGACCTTCTGGAAGACCGGGAATAGGATGGCGGCAAGAATCGCGATAATGGCGATGACGACGAGCAGCTCGATCAGGGTGAAGCCCTGACGCCTGCTTTCTCTACGTGAAAACATCTACGTCCTCTTTTTCTAAAGAATGACGGACAAAACCGGGTCCGCCTACCGGGGTTCGACTCGCCTCCAATGCGATTGGAGGAAAGACATCGTGGGCCAATTATTCTATCCGGCGCGGCTTGCCGGCAGACCGCTCGCGCGCCATCGAGTGCAGCAGGTCACGCCCATGCCCGCCGGTCACGCTGTTCAGCAGCCGCTGGTCGTCAACCGACAGCAGCGTCCAGTCGCCGTGCGACTTCTTGGCGAGCAGGTGAGCGCGCCGCAGCGTCGCGGCGGGGTCGGCACCCTGTGCGGGCTGCTTCGCCGCTGTGGGCGCGGGCGGGGCGGGCGTCCCAGCCTGTGCCAGCGACTTCAGGCCGCTGTAAGCCGCCAGGGACCCTCCCACCAGCAGGACCAGACCACCCACACCGACGCCGAGGGCGCGTAGGGCGGGATGTAACTGTAGACTCATTGGCGTTCCAAACTGCTTCGTTTCAGACGACTTCGCTCTGAGTTGTTCGCGGCGCGGCGACCGAGCGGCGCTCGATCAGCGCGACGGGCAGGACCTGGCTGGCCTGGGTTGCATCAGTGCCTTCCAAGAGTGCGATGACCGCATTAACGGCGGCACAACCGATCTGCTCGAAGGGCTGGGCGACGCTGGTCAGCCCCCGGAGGACACCTTCCATGATGTTGTCCACGCCGGTAATGGACAGGTCTTCAGGCACACGCAAGCCATACTCCTCGGCCATGCGCCACAGGGCCAGCCCGAATAGGTCGTTGGCGCATACGGCAGCGGTCACGCCCTGCTCCGACACGAGTTTCAGGACGGCCTCGGTGAATGGGCGGGTCATCAACCCTTCATCCTCCTCCGCGAAGCCCCAGTAGTCCCCCCAGGTGTCGGCCTGAACGATGCAGTCGGCGTAGTCCGCCAGGCCGCACTCGCGCATCATGCAGCGAAACCCTTCCCGGCGCTCGATGGCTTCCGAGTTGCTGCTCGGCCCCGCCAGATGGACGATGCGCCGGTGGCCCTTCTCGACCAGATGCCGGACCGCCTGATGCATCCCGGAAGCGTTGTCGCTGAGGATGCGCGCCGCGCCCAGCGGCGGGCTGACGCTGAAGCACTCGACCACGGGGATTTGGTGGTGGATCAGCACCTCCGAAACCTCGCGCCGGTTGTCCCCGACGAAAATAAACCCATCACAGCGCCGGTCCAGAAAGGAGGCTTCAGTGCCCGGCTTGACCCAATCCGGCTCGGAGCGCAGGAAAATGGTCAGGTCATGGTCAAGCTGGCGCGCACGGTGGCACATGCCGAAGAAGGTCGGATACCCGACCGCCCCCTCCATCTCCTGGATAAACACGACACCAATGGCGTGCGTCGTGACATGTCGGTTCTGCGCCGCCATGCGGACCGGCAGGTATCCAAGCTCGTGGACCGCCTGCAAGACCCGCTGCCGCGTTTGTTCGGAGGTCTTCTCGGCCCGGTTGCGGAGGACATTGGAGACGGTCATGGGCGAGACGCCCGCCCGTTCGGCGACCTGCCGTATCGAAGTCCGCATATCTGGTTCTCGGCGCCTTTTGTTTACTGTAAACTATAGTTGGTTAATAGAAATACTTGCTGTGCACTCATTTTACCGCAGGTCCGCACGAATGTCAAGGACTTCTTTGCCTATTTTCAAGGGTCTTAATTGGGAGGCTATCAGCGACGCAGGCGTGGTGTCAGAAATGGACATTGGAGTCGTCCACTGCCAACCCTATTCTGCCCAAAAGGCCGATGCGATCCGTCTGCCGGACCAGCCCACTGCTTTGTGCCCAGTATATTGTCCAGGCAGACGGCATGACCGAGGCCGCCCCATTGCGGCCATCATCGGCCTGCGGCTATCATCTCCTGTTTCAGACTTTGGCCGGCTCGGCAGTTTTGGCTTCGGTCTCGGCCTGGATGCTTTCGGCGACCTTCCGCTCGACATCGCGGGTCGCCTCACCCATCGAGTTGGAGGCGCCTTCGATCCTCTTTTCGGAAACGGGGCAGATGGCCCAGGCCTTCACTTTGGCGGGTTTCTTGACGCCGACCTGATTGGTCCCGCCCTGCTGATAGTTGATGGTGACGGTGTATCCGGCGATCTTCGCATCATAGGATGCCATGCTGATAATCTCCCTAAGATAAGTTCTTTCAATACTTTTCCACGCTGATACGGGAGAATCCTGCAAGGTTTTAGAAAAAACAATTGGGACGACCAAGAAGGGCGAACACGGGCAAGAAGGGCGAACACAAGGTTCGCCCCGACGGCATGTCCATGTCGTCACACCGAGACCGTGACCACACGCATCACTTCCTCGATCGTGGTCAGGCCCTCGACGGCCTTGCGGATGCCGTCGGCCAGCAGGGTCCGCATACCGCCCTCGACGGCGATGTCCGTCAATTCCTCCACCGGGGCGCGGCGCAGGATGGCTTCGGTCAGGGCCTCGGTCATGGGCAGGACTTCGTACAGCCCCGTCCGGCCCCGGAAGCCGCGCCCTCGGCACTGCTCGCAGCCGACGCCGCGCACGAACATGGCGTCAGCGGGGATTTCGTAGCCGCCCTCGGCGGCGAGTTGGGCGATGTAGCCCAAGGTCGGTTCGGCGGAGAGGTCCACGGGCTGCTTGCAGTTGTCGCAGACCCGGCGCACCAGCCGGGTGGCGACGACGCCTGCGACGGTGGCGCCGATCAGGTACGGCTCGATGCCCATATCCAGCAGGCGCAGCAGGGCCGAGGGGGCATCGCCGGTGTGCAGGGATGTCAGCAGCAGGTGCCCGGTCAGCGACACCTCGACGGCGATCTGCGCGGTTTCCAGGTCGCGCATCTCGCTGACCAGGATGACGTCCGGGTCTTGCCGCAGGAGCGAGCGCAGGACGGCGGCGAAGGACAGCCCGGCCTTCTTGTTCACCTGGGTCTGCGTGGTGTAGGGCAAGACGAACTCCACGGGGTCTTCGACGGTCATCGTCTTCTTTTGGACGCCGACGACTTCCTGAAGGCAGCTATACAGCAGGGTCGTCTTGCCCGCCCCGGTCGGCCCGGTCGCGATGACGATGCCGTTCGGCTGCTGCATGAAGCCGCGGATCTGGTGCAGGTCCTCGGGGGCGATACCGAGTTTGTCCAAGCCGAGCAGGACATCCTGCCGGGCGAGTATCCGCATGGTGACGGCCTCGCCGTGCACGGAGGGGATGACGGCGACGCGGAAGTCGAAGTCCTTATCCTCGTGCCGGACGGGGATGCGCCCGTCCTGTGGCAGCCGCTTCTCACTGACATCCAGCTCGGCCATCGTCTTAAAGCGGGCGGTGAGTGATTCGCGTGTGCTGGACGGCAGGCGGCGCGTCTCCTGCAAGACGCCGTCCACGCGCAGGCGCAGGAGGAAGTCGGCGCTGTTCGGCTCCAGGTGGATATCGCTGGCCTTGGACTGAATGGCGAGCTGTATGATCTTGTGCGCGAGCCGGATGGTCTTGGCCTCGGGATCGCCCGAGGGGTCCGTCTCCGACTCGGATAACAGGCTGTCGAAAAAGGCGAGTTCCATATCTAGATCCTCCTTCGGGGCGGCGGAGACGGCCACGGGGCCGCGCTCCATGTAGGCGGTCAGGTCGGCGCGGCGGAACCGCCACTGGCGGCCCACCTTGAGTCCCTTGATCTCGTCCTGTCCGAGCAGGCGGTACAAAGTCGGCTTGCTGGTGCCCAGGAACTTGACGGCTTCGTCCAGGGTCAGGAGTTCTTCTGGGGACTTGTCGGCCTCCAGTTTGGACTCGGCCCTGATTTGCTGTAATCGTTCACACACGCCTTCGGGCGTGACGCCGAGCTGCGCCAGGACTTCCGAGGCGAGTCCGGCTTCCTCGCGCAGCATCCCCAGCAGCAGGTGTTCGGTCCCGATGTAATTGTCGCCGAGCCGCTTGGCCTCGTTGAAGACCCCGTCCACCACCTGCTTGGCGGCGGGTGTGAGCGCCATGTCCTTGCCCATGCCGCCGTCACTCGGCCGAAGGCGCGCTTGGACTGCCTTACGCACGCTTTCCGGCTTCACACCAAGCTGGTCGAGGATGCGTCCGGCCAGATTGTCGTCCTCGCGGATCAGGCCGAGCAGCAGGTGTTCCGGGCCGACAAAGTTCGCGCCCCACTTCCCGGCTTCTTCCTGGGCGTAGAACACGGCCTTGCGGGCGCGTTCCGTAAATCTCTGCCACATTGTTTCGTCTCCTCTCATCTTATCATTTCGTTACGATAACTATAATAACACGAAATGATAAAAGAGTCAAGAGATCCTCTCCCCGGCACAAGTGCCGACCCTCCCCTCGGAGGGAAGGGGAGTAAATCGAGGTTAATCTGTATTATCGAGCGGCTCTCCGATCCCAGTGAGGCTTTCAGTGAGGCTTTCAAGGAGAGGTGCCCTGGCCCCCACCACACCCCCTTCCCTCCGAGGGGAG
>JANLUQ010000194.1:0-8218 GCA_031363565.1 Armatimonadota bacterium
CTGATGCTGGCCGGTGTCGCCCCGCCAGTGGTTCGTTAGGTAGACTTTCTCGGAGGTGCGCCCAATGAACTCGGCGGCGTCGATTTCCGGCGGCCAACTGTCGTCCGCAGGGAGCAGATAGACGGCAGACCAGGTGCCGGGGGCGGTAGGGAATCGGCATCGTACTTCCAGCCGCCCGTAGAGCTGGCAGAATTTGTCCAGGGTGCGGATCTCGCCTGACGTATACCCATGTCCGTGGCTGGGCTTCTGCTCGCTGGTGAGCCGCAGGTGTCCCTGCCCGATGGTGACGCTTTCGGGCAGGAAATACTGGACCGGCTCGGAGCGGTTCTCGAAGGTGCCCTCGCTGGCCGTCCACTTGCGCGTGTCCAGCATGGGCCCCGAAAACTCGTCGTCGAAGGTGAGACGCCATCCGGCCTTCTGCAGCCCGTCGGTCCCCTGCGCCCGGCAAGGGGCGGGCGGCAGGGTGCAGGCCGACAGGATGGTGATCATCGCTAAAAACCAGTGAAAGCGGTTCACGAAGCGGCCTTCCGCAAAGACGAAAACCCCGTACCAGAGTGGTACGGGGTTTTCATTTTCGGTGGGTTACGGCCTACTTGCGGCTCGTGATCAGCAGGTGGCCGGTCGCAGCGTCGTACTGCACGTCCGCGTCCAGTGCCGCCGTCACGAACGACAGTGGGACCATCGTCCTGCCCATCATCAGATATGGCTTGCCGTCCAGCGTGATGGCCTTCGCATTGACGATCGCCTGGCTGGTGCCGATGGTCAGCAGAATGTCCTTGATCGCGCTCTTGGCGCGGACCGTTCCCGTCCGTGACTCCCAGGTAAGGATGCCGCCGCCCTGCTCGAAGATCTGGCGCAGCGGGCCGAAGAGGACACTCCCCTGGGCGACGAGGGGCCGGTCCAGACGCACGGTGGTGTGGTTGAACAGGATGGACCTTTGCCCGATGCTGTGCAGGAGGCTGCCGAGGCTTGCAGGGAGATGGACGCGCAGCAGGTGCATCTTCATCACCGGCTTGATGACCGAATGCGCCATCCGCTCCGTCGCCCGCATCTGGGCCTGGTATGCGGTGATCTTGACGACCGACTTAATGACCGGCTGAATGATCGGGGCAGCGGCGCGCGGGACGGCGAGGTAGGGCGAGGCCAGGTCGCTGTCGGGCAGATGCAGCCCGGCCATGCGCTGAAGGCGGG
Organism: Armatimonadota bacterium; assembly: GCA_031363565.1. Classification (GTDB taxonomy): domain Bacteria; phylum Armatimonadota; class Armatimonadia; order Armatimonadales; family Capsulimonadaceae; genus JANXMY01. The sequence goes on from JANLUQ010000194.1 coordinate 1,192, forward strand.
CCATCTTGCCCAAGACGCGCCGGGCGGAGCGGGTCAGGTCGGCCAGGGCCGCCGTGTTCGGGTCCACATCTGGGGCGAGAGTCACAGCAGGCATCGGCTTATGGCTGCCGGTCTGGAGGACTCCGGTGCGCTTCGGCATCGTGAGACGCGGCGCGGCCTCCACAGGCGTGGTCGGCGTCTCGCCGACGAACGGCGTGGACAATTCGGTCGCCGCGTCCAGCAGGCCGACATGGAGCGAGCCTGCCCCGCGCACCAAATGCTGCACGACTTCGCGCACGGAATAGGTATGCGCCGGCATGAGTGAGGCCATCCGGGTCGGGGCGACCTTCGCCGCTTCGCGCTCCTCTGCCGTCAGCAGATCAGGGCGGCGCAGGGGCAGGGGCCGTCCGACGCTTTTTCTGGAGGTGCGGGGCTTGGCGACCTTGACGCCATCCAGCAGGTCACGCCGGATCGAGGTCTCACCGCCGGGGTTGTTGACATACACGCGCAGGGTCTTGGACTCGCCGCTGTTGGACGCGGACTCGTTGTAGCCGGACACCTCGATCGTGTGGTAGCCGTTGGGGTAGGCCGTCGTGTCCCAATCGAACTCGTAAGGCGCGTAGTTCCGCAGCGTCTCGAACTTCTTATCAATGAAGAGCGAGACGTAGGGGTCCTTGCCGCTTGGGTCGGTCGCCTTGACCTTGATAGTCACGATCCCCTGCACCTTGCCGTTCTCGGACGGGTCGAACAGGCGCAGCGTGGGGGGAAGGGCCATATCGGGGGCGGAGGGCGAAAGGCCGGGGAGACTGCCCAGGCCCTGGCGCCCAATCCGCTCCGTGCCCGGCTCGCCGAACTGGAAAGCGGCACGGGCTGATTTGACTTCCTGATCGGTCGCCGTCACCCGGACCACGATCCGGTGCGCGCCCGGCGAAAGCTGGGAGGCGTCCACGAGGAACGAGACCACGCCGCGCGTCTCCGGCACATCGAGCGTGCGGGTCGCCGCCTTTTTGCCGTCCAGATACAGCTCCACGGCGACGATCTGGTTGCCAGGCGTGCCCTGGTAGAAGGCGGAGATGTCCACCGGCTTCAGCCCGACGAGCGGTGTGTGCGGATCGGGGCTGAGGATGGTGACGCCCAGGTCACTCTCGCCGGGGATGCTGATGCCCCCCGGTGCGGCGTAGGCCCGGTGCGGGCCGATGAGGCTCAGGCCAAGCGCGGCGGCCAGCATTGTCGCCGCGCAGGTCAGGTCCTTCAAACAGAGTTTCATGCAAACGCCTCCAGGCAGGGGGATCGGATCATAGATGAACAGTTTACGGACAGTTTATGACACGTCGTTGGGTTATGTTCGGCAGGGTCACGGTCGAAATTGGATGTGTGCCTCACTTTAACATAGGACGCGCGAAAAGTCAAGCGTTATTTTAAGGGGCCGGTGGGCGGCTCGGAGACACAGGCTGAAGGATACGGCGTCGCTCGGACGTCAGCCGGTCCAGCAGCGGCTGCGAATACTCGTAACCGAAGCGGGTCGCGCCCCACACCGGCCCGTAGCGGTAGATGGTGACGCGCCGCTCGCCGCCCTCTTTGGTCCGGCTGCTGCCGCCGTGCATCAGGCCGTCGCAGAACAGCACGGCATCGCCTTTGTTGAGGTAGACGGGAACGGCACCCGGCAGCGTGTCCATCCGGTCGCCGCGCGCATAGTCGCCCGCCGCAGGGTGGGGGAAATTGGACTTGTGGCTGCCCGGCACAACCATCGTCGGCCCGTCCCCCGCGCCGATGTCGGAAAGGGCGAGGATGACGTTGCACTGGCCGCAGCGGAACATGCCGTCCTTGAAGTGGTAGGCCCCGCGCAGTGCGCCCTTGTAGCCGCCCGAATGGACGGGATGATGCCCGCCGGAACGACGTATAGAGGCGATGGCCTCGTCAATAAACAGGCCCTCGATATAGGATTCCTGTTCCCCGCAGTAGCGCCGGACATGATTCAGCCAGCCGGAGTGGTCAATCAGGGCCTCAAACGGGGCACCGACTTCGACGCAGTTGTGCAGCTCGAACCCGGTCTCGGCGGTGTAGTCGCGCCGCTGGGCGTTCCCCCACCACTCCATCGGGGCCAGCAGCGGGAACTCGTCGAAGGCGTGGTTCAGGTCGTCCAAAAGGGCCGGCGCGACGGCGTTCTTGATGATGAGGTAGCCGTTCAGGTCGAACAGGAAATCGTCTAAGGGGGTCGGGTGCTTTGGTTCCAACAGCGGGGTCTCCTAACGCGGATTCAGCATTCCCTGGACCAGAGGCTCCAGGGCGTCGGCGAAGAGGGCGTAGCCGCGCGGCGAGAGGTGGCAGCCGTCCGGCATGACGTCGGTCGAGATGTGCCCGTCGGGTTCCAGAAACGCCGCGCCGATGTCGGCGAAGTGTACCCGCCCGTCCGGCGTGGACACGAGCGCGGCGCTGCGGGCGTTGACGGCGCGGACAATGGCGCGCAGTGGGTGGTCCGGTGCGGCTTGCGTCGGCAGGATACCTAAAACCAGCACTCTGGCGTCCGGGCAGTGGGCATGGATAGCCGTGACACAGGCCGCGACGCCGTCTGCGACTTTGTCAGTGCCGCACTGGGAGACCTCTTCCCAGAGGTTATTGACGCCGATCTTCAGCACGACGAGTTCCGGGTGCAGGCTCTCCAGCGCGCCGTGGGCGATGCGCCAGAGGATACTCTGCGTTCGGTCGCCGCCGATGCCCATGTTCGCCGCCCCCAATGGGGCGAAGCGGGCGTTCCACTCGGCCCGGCCCTCACTCCCCCAGCCCTGGGTGATCGAGTCGCCCAGGAAAACGACGCGTGGGTTCAGCCGCTGGGCGTCTTCGGCCAGCGCATCGGCCATTCGGGGCCAGGCATCGGGGTCTTCGGGCCACACGGTCGGCTGCGGCTGGGTCGGGTCAGGCTGGGTGAGGGGCATGAGTTTTCTCCACGGTGATCTATGGCTGAGGTACGGCCCACGTTAACGCCCTGCCGCCAGCGTCGCCGTCGCGGCGGGCGGGTTGACGGCGGGTGGCGCGGACGCTAAAGTGGCGGACACGCCCTTCTCGCCCGGCGTGGGCGGGGCGATGCGCCACATGCCGTAGCACTGGCCGTTCACCCACGCCTCGCGCGTGACCGGGTTGACCCGGATGCAGGAGACCTCATGCGGCCCCGATCCCGGCCCCGCCGAAGACTTGGGCGAAAGCGGCGTTGTGACCGTAAGGTTGCGCCACGTTCGCCCGCCGTCCGTGGATCGGCATACGGTCGCCTGGGAGGCGTAGGTGTTGCGCGGGCCGCCGACGTAGACGACGCTCGGCACCTGCGGGTCGGTCGCTACAGTCCAGGCCCGGCTGTTCCCGAACTGGTCCTTGGGCGTGTCCAGCGTCGTCCACTGTGCCCCGTCCCAGACCTTTAATCGGTCCTGGGAGGCGACGTAAATGCGCCCCGCCGCGCCCACGGCCAGGTCCATGAAGCCGCCTTCAACATCAGTGATCTTCGCCCAGGTGACGCCGTGGTCCTGAGAACGGACGACGGCATCACCCTTCTTGCCGTAGAGCGCCTGTGCGACCGGGCCGGAGGTGAACACGCCGTCACAGCCGGGCATGGGCTGCCAGGTCGCGCCGCCGTCGCCGGTGCGGAGGTTGGAGGCGAACGCGATCTGCGCGTTGGCGGGATCGGCATAGGAGACGTCCGGCCCGGCCCAGGTGAGCGGCTTGCCGTCCGGGCCAGGGACGAACGCCCAGGTCGCCCCGCCGTCACGGGAAAGGCGCATGTGGCGCGGCGGCGACCAGGATGACCCGGAGTCGCCGGCCCACATCACCTGGCGGCTGAGCGCGAGCGCCCCATATTCTTGGCCGCCCCAGCCCAGGCCGGACACGTCGCGGTAGCTCCAGGTCCGGCCGCCGTCGGTTGTGAACGCGCCGTTGTAGTCCTGGAAGCCTAAGAAGACCACGTCAGGTGCATGGGGGCTGAAGCCAAACGTGCCGCCAACCATGATGCCGTTGTAGCCGTTGTTGGACCAGTGGAACGTCTTGCCGCCATCGGTGGACTTGGTCGCCCAGTCCCCGCCGATGCTGTATGCCACGTCTGGATCGCTCGGGCTCCACGTCGCATAGTTCTGCCGGGCATTGTAGGGGAGTGACTCACCCGTGTTGTCCAGCGTGACGGCCTGCCAGGACGCGCCGCCGTCTTGGGACACATAGCGGGGCCACTGGAAATTCGGCTTGGCGATCCAGCAGAGCATCCGGCGCGGGTCGGCGGGGCTGACGGCCACTCCGACGACTGGCAAACCCGCCGGCCGCTCCAGGCCCTTGCCGGGCAGGGCCGCGAAGGTCGTGCCGCCGTCCCGCGAGGCCAGCACGCCATCACTGCCGCTGATATAGAGGGTGCCTCCGCCGGGCGTCAGGGCCAGGCCATCCACCTCCTCCGTCCGCAATGTCTCGAACGTCCGGCCTCGGTCCCGCGAACGGAATAGGCCGCCCACCCCGCCCGTGTAGACAGTCCCGTCCGGGGCGATTTCCAGGTTGGAGGCGAAGCCGCCCCCAGCGTCAAACGACCGGCCGGGCGTGGAGGCCAGGGCCGCATGGACCGCCACCCAGGTCCGGCCACCGTCGTCCGTGCGGTAGACCCCCTGGTCGTTGGCGAGGTGGTAGGCGCGGGTGCAGTACCCCCGTGCCGGGGCATAGGAGGACGGGTCGAAGGCCACCGCCCCCTTGATGCCGCCGGTCAGGGCCAGCACATGGGTCCACGAGGCGGCCTTGTCCATGGACAGGTACAAGCCGTGAGGACTCGGCCCCCAGTGCGGGTCCCAGTTCATGGAGTTCCCCGCGATGCCCAGCACATGGCTCGCATCGCGCGGGTCAATGGCGAAGCCGTTCGCCCCGCGCGCGTCCCAGCCCACCATGCTGACCTCCCAGTGTGCGCCGCCGTCGAGGCTGCGGTACAGGCCACCGACGTCAATGGGCAGCAGCAGGAAGTTTGGGTCGGCAGGCGAGACGGCCACCGGCCCGCGCGGCCACTGCGACCCTTCGCCGCCGGCGATTCCGGCTTTCCTGGCGCCGGCGGAGACGATCGGCATCTTGGTCCAGTGGGGGGTGAAAGCAGGGGGCGGCGTAGGGGCGGCAAGGGCGGCGGTGTGTGCCAGCCCCAGCAGCGCCGCTGAGAGTGCAAGTGTCGCGTTCATACGAAGGATTTTATCAGTGTCGGTTGCTTTTGTCAAGGCGGGCGACTTTAGTCGCCCAGCAATCAGACCGCCATCAGACCCACCTTTACCTGTTTTGTAATGCGCCGCCCTGCGTGGTATAATAGTCCATCTTTCTGCGCGCATCTTGCCGCATCTCGACAGGAGTGACTTTCTTTGACCTCCCGCTTTCGCCTTCCTTTCCTGCTTCTGATCGCCACGGGCTTGCCCCTTGCCGCCGGCTGCGGCCACAAGGACGGTGCGACAACGCCCGGCGCGGGGAACGTCTTCCGCTACCCGATCAAGACTTCGCCCACCACCTTCGACCCCGCTATGGTGCAGGATGGGGATACGATTGACCTCCTCCAGCAAGCCTTCGAAGGACTGGTGCAGTGGTCGCCGGATAACAAAGTCGTGCCCTGCCTTGCGACCAAGTGGGAGGTGAGCAAGGACGGCCTCACCTATACCTTCCACCTGCGCCCCAATGTCAAGTTCCAGGACGGCGGCTCCGTGACGGCATCAGATGTCCTTTATTCCATGCAGCGCGCACTCAACCCCAAACTCGGCTCTCCGGTCGCACTCAACTATCTGGGCGACATCGTGGGCGCGAAGGACGTCAGCACCGGCAAGGCGACCGAGCTAAAAGGCGTCAAAGTGGTTGACCCGAGGACGGTCGCGATCACGATCACCAAGCCAAAGGCCTACTGGATCTACACGCTCACCTATCCCACCGATTATGTGGTCTCTAAGGCCGAGGCAAGGCCCGACACCGCCCTGACCGACGCCGATCTCGCCAAAGGGGCGGGCACCGGCCCGTTCAAGGTGACGAGCTATATACGCGACTCCAAAGTGACGCTGGTCGCGAACCCCGCCTACTGGGACGGGGCGCCCAAACTGGCCGGTATCGAGCGCCGCGTTGTGGTGGATGCCGGGACGCGCCACGACCTGTATGTCAAGGGCGACATTGACATGCTCCAGTTCGTGTCGCCGGGCGACCTCGACAACGATGCCAAAGACCCCGCCTTGAAAGACCAGGTCAGGCTGTTCCCCCGCGCTGCGACCTACTACATCGGTCTGAACCAGAAGGCGTTCCCGGCCTTCAAGGACGTGCGCGTCCGCCAGGCTCTGGCCTATGCGACCGACAAGAACAAGATCGTCCAGGTGGTCTTCGCGGGCAAGCGCGACGTGGCCGACGACATCCTGCCCAAAGGCATCCCCGGCTTCGACCCCGCCTTCAAGGGCCTGCCCTATGACCCGGAGAAGGCCAAAGCTCTGCTGGCCGCGGCGGGCTACCCAAACGGAAAGGGACTCCCGCCCGTCCCGATCACCTACCGGCAGTCGCAGCCGGAGCTGCAAAAGACGGTGGCCTTGATTCAGCAGATGTGGAGCGAGAACCTCGGCGTCCAGGTCAAAGCCCAGGTCATGGAGTGGACTTCGATGCTCGATCAGGAGAACAAGAACGCGCTCGAATGCTACCACATGCGCTGGGCCGCCGACTATCTGGACCCGCAGGACTACTACTCGGTCCTGCTGCGGACCGGCAGCTCTGAAGATCATGTCGTCTACTCCAACCCCAAGTTCGACGCCCTCTGCGACGCCGCCGATGTCTCGCAGGACCCCGCCGGTCGAAATGTGCTGTACCGTCAGGCCGCCCGCATCGCTGCCGACGAGGTGCCGATGATCCCGCTCTACTATCAGCAGGACATCGAGCTGATCAAGCCCAACGTGTCCGGCATTGATGACGGCCTGATGGGACACCTCCCCTATAAACACCTCACCCTCGCACCGGCGCGATAGGCCGACCCGACAGAAAGACGTGCTATGTTTCGCGCATTCGGGCGAGGGGTTGAAAACCCTCTCGCTAGAAAAAGCAC
>JANLUQ010000204.1:0-8047 GCA_031363565.1 Armatimonadota bacterium
CTATAGCCGAGCCGAAGTCTATAGCCGAGCCGAAGTCTATAGCCGAGCCGAAGTCTATAGCCGAGCCGAAGTCTATAGCCGAGCCGAAGTCTATAGCGGAGATGGAGACCGGAGGGCGCGGCAAGCAGCGCCCCTACACTCCTCACTCGCCTGTTTCGGGAGGGTCGCCGCTTGCGGCGGGGTGGGTTCCATTGCTTTCCAGGATTGTAGCACATGGCGCCGCAGCGGTCAACAGTCTATCGCGCCGCAGCGAGGCGTCATGTCTCCATGATTATAGACTTCTATTGCCACATCACGCCCCCCCTCCTCCCGCCTTCCCACCGCCGAGGGTAACTACATACCGGACACTCGCCCTCGCACTCCCGGCGGAGATGTCGGCAGCGGGTGGAACGCAGGCCCTCGCCGCGCCTGCCCATTATGCTGCGCCTGCTGGTCGAGTTCCCCACCCTCACCTTCGTCTGTGGCCACTCCGGCTGGAATGCCCCCAGCGCGGCTCTCAAAATTGCCCACGCCCACCCAAACCTCTACCTGGAGTGGAGTTCGACGTGGTGACGGGGGAGAACGCCAAGCGACTATTGAGGCTGTAGGCCAAAACGTGGGATCGAGTGAGGCGCCTTTTTTAGCGCCCATCAGCTCTCTTGTGTTTTCGGAACGCGCTTGATATAATGAGCCAAGGAGCCAAGGCGGTTCTGCCTGACCGCCGGCTCATCGCTCTTGGAGGAACTATGCTCTTTCGGTATCCCACGGCGACAACCGCCTCTGCAATCATCTTATTACTTGTCACGAACTGCGCCCCTGGGCGTTGGAATCCGGTGGGCAGTGCGGAAAGCCTTGCCGTCGCGCGCAAGGGGTTTGTCACGCATTTGACCGCACAGAAGAAGGCGCCGGAAGGCGTTGCGAGGTCGCCTGCCGGGTTTGAGCTGGTCCATTATGAGGACCCGCTGGGCAGTTTCCCTGCCTACGTCGCTACCCCGGCAGACAAGACCGTCAAGCACCCGGCGATTGTCTGGGTGGCGGGCGGTTTCGACAACAGCATTGGGGACACGCCCTGGGCACCGGCCACGCCGGACAACGATCAATCGGCGCGGGCATTCCCGAGCGCCGGGATCGTCACAATGTACCCCTCCCGGCGGGGAGGCAACAACAATCCGGGGTATATCGAAGGACTATATGGGGAAGTGGATGACGTCATCGCGGCGGGGAAGTACCTGGCGAGCCGCCCCGACGTGGACCCCAAGCGTGTTTACCTCGGCGGTCACAGCACGGGGGGGACTTTGGCGCTTCTGACGGCCGAATCGACCCACCAGTTCAGGGCGGTGTTCGCCTTCGGCCCCGTCAGCCGGATCGAGCAGTATGGCACCGATGACATGACTTTCGACACGAGCGACGGTCAGGAGAAAACGCTGCGCTCGCCGCTGTTCTACCTGGGCGCAATCGCCAACCCGACTTTCGTCTTCGAGGGGATGGACGCCCCCAGCAACATCGAGCCTGTGCGTGAGCTGCGTTCTTCATGCGAGAATTCGCTGGTGCATTTCTATCAAGTGCCGGGTTCCAACCATTTTAGTGGCTTGGCACCAGTCACACCAGTCATCGCGGCAAAGATCATGCTGGACACAGCCGCACAGCCGCATTTCACCTTCCTGTCCCAGCATCCTGAGATCAGGCCAGTCGACTGATAGTACCAACTTGTCGAGCGCGGAAGCATTGGAATTCGCTCACTGCTACAGTCGGTTTGCGCCCACAACGCGCTTCATAAGCGGGAGCAGGCGCATGGACAACCAAATGACCGCCAGTGACAACAGAACCGGTAGGCCAATCAGTAGCATAAGCAGCCAGAGCAGCATCAGATTTCCCCCTCAAACACTTCCGCCGCCGCGCCCGTCATGTAGACGTGGTTGTCGGCTTCAGACCACTCGATTTCCAAATCTCCGCCCGGTAGATGAACCAGCACGCGGCGGCCGGTCTTGCCGTTGAGGACGCAGGCGACGACTGAGGCGCTGGCCCCCGTCCCGCAGGCCAGGGTCTCACCCGCGCCGCGCTCCCAGACGCGGAAGTTGATCTCGCGGTCGGACAGCACTTCAATGAATTCGGTGTTGATGCGGCGCGGGAAGGCGGGATGACTTTCGACGAGCGGCCCGACGGCTTCGATAGGATAGTTCTTCACGTCGGTGACGAAAGTGACGGCGTGGGGGTTGCCCACCGAGACGGTGGTGACGTGGATCGTCTGCACGCCGAGGTCGAGGGGGACGTTGACGACTGGCGCGTCGCCTTCGCCCAAGGTGGTGGGGACCAATGAGGGGATCAGGACAGGCTCGCCCATGTCCACGCGGACTGAGGCAGCCTTAGCGTCCGGCCCGGCCTGGATTTGCAGGTGCAGCAGCCCCGCGCCGGTCTCGACGGCGATGGTAGTGTCGTCGCGTGTCAGGCCCCGGTCGTAGAGGAACTTGGCGAAGCAGCGAATGCCATTGCCGCACATCTCGGACTCGGAGCCGTCGGGGTTGAACATCCGCATGGCGAACGGGGCGGATTGGCCCGGCAGCAGGGCGATGACGCCATCGCCGCCGACGCCGAACTTGCGGTCGCAGAGGAAGACGGCCCGGCTCTGGGCTTCGGCAAGCAGGGCAGGACCGTCTTCGTCAAGGCAGTTGATCATGACGAAGTCGTTGCCGATGCCGTGCATTTTCGTGAAGTGCATGGGGGTCTTTCAGAAAGAGCCGTGTCCGTGTAGGGGCACGATTCATCGCGCCCTCTTCTCCATCTCCGCTTTCAGGAAACCGGCTCAACGCCCGCCGCTTCCGGCGTGGCATCGGCGGGCGCGGGGTTAGGGGTCTGCACAGCCACGGCGGCGTCCGGGTGGGTGGTCCCGGCGGGCGCGACCGGCGGCACGGTGGGGCCGGCGGCGGGTTGGGGCGTCATGCCAGCCTCGCGCATCGCCTCGGTATAGAGGTTCTGGAGGGGACGCATGGGGACGATGCTGGTGATGGCGTGCTTGTAAACAAGTTGGGTCGGCTTGCCGGGGCTGTCCAGAAGGATCGTGTAGGGGTCGAAGCCGCGCACATTGCCGCGGAGCTGAACGCCGCCGATGAGATAGATCATCACGCCGATATTCTCTTTGCGGACCTGATTGAGAAACGTATCTTGAAGGTTGACCTGCGGTTTGTTCATTGCGAAGCAAAATCCCCTTTGTGCTGCCGTTGCGTCTGAATGTGGTTCAAAATCTCGTCTGCGACCTGCGCGGCGCCCTTGCCGTCGGCTAGAATCCAGTGGATGCGCGGGTCGCCTCGGAACCAGATGAGCTGACGCCGCGCGAATCGCCGCGTATCCTGCTTCATGGCGGCGACGGCGAGGCCGAAGCTCATATCGCCCGCCAGAGCCGCCGTCATATGGCGGTAGCCGAGCGACTGCATGGGTTTTAGAGCGGCGGAGTAGCTGCGTGCCAGCAGGCCGCGCACCTCGTCAAGAAGCCCTTCCTCCAGCATCTGGTCCACGCGGTCATCAATGCGCTGGTAGAGCAATGCACGGTCAGCGAAGTTCAGGCCGAACAGCGATGGCTGTTCTTCCGGCTGCCGGGCGCGGTTCTCGGTATGCAGATCGGTCAGCGTCCGACCACTGGCCGCATGGACCTCCAGGGCACGGATCTGCCGCCCGATGTCGTTGACATGCAGCCGTGCTGCCGTATCCGGGTCAATGGCAGCGACGCGCGCCAGCAGAGCGGCGTTACCGTTCGTTTCGGCAAATTCGCGCAAGCGCGCGCGGAAGGCTTCGTCCGGTGGGGCGGTGGGAATGTCCAGAACGGTCGTCAGGGCGCGAACATAGAGGCCCGTCCCTCCGGCAATCAGCGGTGCTCGCCCGCGCGCGATTAGGCTGCGGCAGACTTCTTCGCCAAGCTGCTGGTAGTCGGTCAGCGTCCAGCCCTGGTCGGGGTCGGCGACATCTATGGCATGGAAGGTGGCCTGCCGCCGCTCCTCGGCTGTCGGCTTGGCTGTCCCGATGTTCATATGTCGGTAGACCTGCATCGAGTCTGCGGAAATGATCTCCGCGCCCAGCCGCACGGCCAATTGAATAGCGACCGCCGTTTTGCCTGATGCCGTCGGGCCGACCAGCGCGATCCGATTCCCGATGCCTTCCAGCGTCTGCATTCGCACGGCCCTAGTATAGCATATACCGCCAGGGTGTGCAAGGCGTCAGAGTAGGAGGAGAAGGAGGGCGGGGAAGACAGTGGGCGGGGAAACCCCGCCCTCTCGTTTGTACAGGAGGCGCGTTTCAGGCCGCCTTCGCCAAGGCCGCGTCTATCTCCGCCCCGTCCGGCTCGGTCAACATCGTGTCGCCGATCCAAAGGGTCGGTGTTACCTCGCGGCCCGTCCACTCGATTACCTGTTTGCGGGCGTCCTCGTCTTCCGTGATGTCTCTCTCCTCCCAGGTTAGGCCGCGCTGGCGCAGGAAGTAGGACGCGCGAGCGACATCCGGGCAGCCCGGACGGGTATACATGGTGATCTTCGGCTGGCTCATCGTATTGCTCATTGGCAAAGCTCCACAAGTTTGTTCGCGATAACGTCCGCGCCATTGATGGCGAAGATATTGGGATCAGGGCGGGCGGCAAGGGCAGACCGGAGTGCGTCTTTCCACTCCCCGGCAAAGAAGGCCGCTTCCGGAATCTCGATCCCACCGCCCCATAGATTCATACCCAGAACCAAGGCCTGGTGTTCACGAAAGCCAAGGCGCGGTAAGTAGATCAGGGGAATAGAATTGGCGATGCACTCGGTCAGCGTCCCATAGCCGGCCTTCGAGACCACGGCGTCCACAGATGCAGCCACGTCGGCATACCGCCAGCGGCGGGCGTCGAAGGCGCGGACGTTGGCGATAGGCCGCGGCAAGGGGCTATCTAGCAGGAAGACCCAATCGGTCCACTGCTCCAAGGCGGGCCAATGGACATCCAGGCCCCAGCCGCCTAAGTAGAGCAGGGCAAGATGTTTATCGCGAGGGATGTCCAGAGCGTCCATGAGCGCCGTCCGGCTCGGCTGCCCCCGGCGGGCGACGAGCGGGACGCGCTCGACAGTTGGAAATACGTCCCCTACCGACGGCACACTGAGCGGCGTGAGGCAGGCGACCGTCGCGGCAGCATACTCAGAGGCCATTTGCCCCAGAAGCACAGCGTCGGCATCTGTCTCGACGTATTCCGAGTAGATGTCATGCCAGGTGAAGTTGGCGACGGCAACGCCGGGGATATTGGCCTCACGCGCGGCGTATAGTGGGAACGCGGGGACGTCCGAGGCAATGCAGCGGACATCGTGTTCCCGAAGAAACGCGATTTCCTCGGGCAGATGGGCGGTGTTGGTGCGCGCGATCTCGGCGTAGCGGGTCAGCGTCTCACGCCTCAGCACGGTGACGCTGTCGCTTTGCAGGCAGCCGCAGTCGTATTCGGCGGAGACATAGGAAAAGTCGCGCCCCGGAAGCTCCTCGCGGAAGAGTCGTTCCGGGGCCGTCGTTTTCAAGATCAGGGGCAGATCCGGCGGCAGCGACTTGATGACCTGCGTAGCGCGAACCGCGTGACCAAAGCCATGTCCGGTGATGTAGTAGCAGAGCGCCATCGGCTAGGCCAAGTTCAGAACCAGCGTCTGCACTGAGCAGGGCGGTAGGTTCAGTGTCAGGGTATCGCCCTGCGCCTGCACATCCGCCTGCGTGATGCCGACGGCGTCCGGCTGTTCGGCGGTATTGTAGGCGTTTGCCGCCCCGGCCATCGTATGCAGGCGGCCCCCGTGCAGAGAGCCGTCGCGGACAGTCAGTGTGACCTCCTGGGCCTCGTCCTTGTGCCGGTTGCTGAGGCTGACGATGAGCCGGCCATCTTTCTTTGAGGCGGATGCCGAGAGGAGGGCCATGCCGCCCGGCGGCGTGCTGGCCCCGTGCATGTTGGTGACCGCCTCGACGTCGCGCTCCGAGGCATCGCCGATCTCGGCGCGAACGGCCTGTGCGCCCCGGTGCGGCGCGTACAGAGCGAACAGGTGGTAGGTGGGCGTCAGCCACATCTTGTCGCCCTTGGTCTGGACCAGGGCTTGCAGGACATTGACGATCTGAGCGATATTTGCTGTCGAGACCCGGTCGCACCACTTATGGAAGACATCCAGGACGCCCGCGCCGACCACGGCGTCGCGGATGGTGCTGGGCGCTTCGTAGTCGGTGCTCGTGACGGCCTCGGGATGCCAGATGCCCCATTCATCGAAGGCGATACCGATCTTCTTCTTGCGACCCGACGTGAAGAAGCGCAGGATCTCGTCGGTAAACCGAATGTCATCTTCTACCAGGGCGGAGGCGTGCATGGAGGCGTAATACTCGTCCTCACTAAAGGCCACGGCGGGGCCATGGGCCCAGTATTGGTGGACGGAGACGTGATCCAGCAGGCTCAGGTGGTTCCTCATGACCTCGACCAGCTTCATGTTCCAGTCGCGGTTGTTCAGGCCGCAGGCGACCAGCTCGATGGAGCTATCCGCCATCTTCAGGAAGGTCCCGAAGCGCTTGAACTCTTTGGCGTAGCTCTCAGCGTCGTAGTTGCCGCCGCAGCCCCAGTTCTCGTTGCCGACGCCCCAAAACTTGACATCCATCGGGGCAGCATGACCATTCGCGGCCCGCTCGCGGGCAAGCGTCGTGTCGGCCTTGCCGTTGCAGTAATGCACCCAGTCCGCCAGCTCCTGCGCCGAGCCAGACCCGACGTTGCCGGCGAGATATGGGTCAGCCCCAATGGCCCGGCAGAGGGCGATGAATTCGTGCGTCCCCAAGGTGTTATCCTCGACGACATTCAGGCCACAGCTCTCGGCCCACGTCCGGGGGCGGGCCTCACTTGGCCCGATACCGTCGCGCCAGTGGTATGAGTCGGCGAAGCAGCCGCCCGGCCAGCGCAGTTGGGGGATGCCGACGGCCTTCAAAGCCTCAATGATGTCGGTGCGGAACCCGCCTTGGTTCGGGATGGACGACGTGGGGCCGACCCAAAGGCCGTCATAGCAGCAGCGCCCCAAGTGCTCGGCGAAGTGGCCATGGATGTAGGGAGAGATCGTGCCGAGCGTTTCATCAGCGTGGATGGTGAGTTTGGACAAGTCGAACCTCTTTCAAGATTTGCGGTGGATCAGCATGGCGGTCGCCTGATCGAGCGGGCGGATCGTCATCTGGTCAATGTTGACATGGGGCGGGCGCGTCACGGCCCAGACGATGGCGTCGGCGACATCGTCCGCCGTCAGCGGTGTCATGCCCTGGTACGGCGTTGTCGCCCGCTCGGCGTCGCCGCCGAACCGGACTAGGCTGAACTCGGTCTCGACGAGGCCGGGCGCGATCTCGGTGACGCGGATCGGTTTGCCGAGCAGTTCCAAGCGCAAGGTCTCAGCCAAAGCCCTTTCGGCATGCTTGGCCGCCGTGTAGCCCCCGCCGCCGGGGTAAACCTCGAACCCGGCGATGCTGCCGATGACGACGATATGCCCCTGCTTGGACGCTTCCAGCTTAGGCAGGAGTGCTCGGGTCATCCGCATCGTCCCGAGCACGTTCGACTCGAACATCGTCCGCCACTTCTCGTCCTCGGCCTCGGCGATGGGTTCCAGGCCGAGCGCACCGCCGGCGTTATTGATTAGCACGTTGACGGCGGGAACCTGCTCGCAGAAGGCAACGACGCTGGCCGCGTCGGTCACGTCCAAGGTGATGGCCCGCGCGCCAAGTGGCTCCGCCACAGCTTGCAGCTTATCCATCCGGCGCGCGCCGAGGATGAGGTCGTAGCCGGCCTGGGCAAGATGTTTCGCCGCGGCAGCGCCGATGCCGCTGCTCGCCCCGGTGACGACGGCGATGGGTTTGTTTGTCATAGAAGTACCTTTCAAAAATCTGGAAGCCGTCCTACCCCGTCTCACAAGTTCGCCACTACTGCCTCAAAGGGAAGGGATCACAGGAAGAGCAGATCGCCAATGGTGCGGTGTGCCTTCTCCGGTTTCTTTTCCGAAACCCTTCCCTCCGAGGGAGGGGTGGCGAACTTGTGAGTCGGGGTAGGACGGCGTCTAGATTTTTGAAAGGTACTTCT
>JANLUQ010000227.1:0-7294 GCA_031363565.1 Armatimonadota bacterium
CTGCATATCGTCCGCGCACTGTTGGGACGGAAGAAGCGGTACAACGAGAACGCCCGCGAGATCGGGCTGAATCCGGCCACCTAACGGGAGCGCCTGCGCGCATTGGAGGAGGAGAGTGTCGTAACACGGACTGTTTTGAGCACGATGCCGCCGCATGTCGAGTACGAATTAACGCCGAAGGGCCAAGCCCTCAACGGTATCTTCGAGGCGCTGGCGGATTGGGCACGGACATGGATGAAGCCGAAGGGGGCGGAGATGGTAGACCCGCCGCAGGACGACGCCGCCGACCTGGTGGCCGGCGAACTGTCCACGCGCAGTTAGTGGGGGGCGAAGGTACAGACTAGGCCGGGGGCCAGCGCGTCGGGGGGCTGGGCCATGCCTAGAGGGCCGGTACTGACTGCCGAGGGCCGCAGCCAGCGGACGTGGCCGTCGGCCAGGAGGAAGTTCCGGCCGCCCTCGTGCCGGTTCGCCACTGGGCCGTCCACGCTCAGGAACCGGTTGGCCATCCCCGATTCGCTCTCGTCAGGGTCGTTCAGGCGAGCCGGATAGGCGGTAAATCCGCCCGTCTCCTCCGTCACCAGGACGGTCGCGGCCGGTGAGGTCAGCGAGAACAGCGGCATCCCGCCCGGCGTCCGACTGGCACTCAGGTTGACATTGAAAAAGTAGGTCAGCGGAAAGAACGTCACGCCCCCGACCGTCAGAGGCGCATCGCCGTCCGTAGGGCAGACGAACACACGCGGCGCGCGGGCGTAGACGTTGCCCGCCCCCGCCCACCCCGCCGAGTCGTCGCCCGTGACCGGGTCCGGAACGGGGAGTAAGTGCCCAGGCATCAGCTTTTCGTCGTTATCCCCCGCATAGAGCATCACCGCCAGCCCAATCTGGTTCAGGTTCGCCGCGCATCCTGTCCGGTAGGCCTTTTTCCGCGCCGACAGAAAGACGGGCAGCAGGATGGCGGCCAGGATCGCGATGATCGCGATGACGATGAGCAGCTCGATCAGCGTAAACCCCCGGAAGGGGCCAGGTTGTCGGGGACACTTCATGGGCTGTGAAACTCCACACGCCCTAAAGGGCGATGGCTTCTTGGACTACGCTTAGGCAAGTGCCTTGCGTTGACGCCCAAAGGCTGTTTCCCAGCCTAAAAGTTAGCGAGTATATCGCGCAAATCGCTGGAGCTGCGCGGCGGCGATGGGACCGGCCCGAGCAAAGCTAGGACCGTTACGCCGATCCGGCGCACCTGAATGCGGACCGTTACCTGATCCATCTCCTGCCCGCGCTCCCCTCGCCGTAGCCGCGCAGGGTGTTTCCATCGTTCACTGATGCATCATCTGGCCTGGACGCGCACCGGCAGCGCGAGGAGCATCGCCGGTACAGAGAGCACCGTCAGCTTCTGATTCCGATACACCTGTACCGTGACCGCCGGCTCGGACGCCGGATGAGCACTTGCCCGCTGCAGCAGGGCGGCGTAGTCCGGGACCGGCTTTCCGTCCAGCGTCCAGATCACGTCGAGGCTGCGGAAGCCGATTTTTGCCGCCACGCTTCCCATCGGTATGCCGGACAGGATAACGCCTTTGATGGCCGGCAGCCCGGCGATGGACTGCTCGCCTAGTGAGGTCACGCTCTTGACGCGCGCGCCCAGCCAATCGTGCAGTGCCTCATCCCGTTTGGGTCCCGACCCTATCTCCGGTTTGGCGTTGGCGAAGTCAAAGCCGTCCCTCGCCTGCGCGCGCAGCCGGGGGCTGACCACGCCGAATCGGTCCATCGGGAAGTTCTTGAAGCCCACTTCCAGCGCGGGCGAGCCATCCTTGACGCGGTAATCCCCGATGGCGGGATTGACGAACTGTGGGTCGCCTGCGACGCTGTGCGCGTCGTGGCCGCCGGCCTGCACTGCCTGGAGGTCGCCCGCCTTGGTAAACAGGTTGTAGTCCAGCTCCTGGCCCCACCAGGGCTGGAAGTCCCCAGCGGGATGGTAGCCTTCCCCGACGATATTGTGGGCGAACACATCGTGGCTGTCGTGGAACCAGACGTGCGGATGGAACGAGTTGGTGGGGATGACGTTGTTCTCGTTGTTCCGATAAGCGCCTTCCCGGTTCTTGATCCCGCCGCCCAGGCACACGTTGTTGACGATGACGTAGTTCGTCGAGCCGTCATCCAAATCAATGTCCCAGCCGTGGCGGCAGACCCAGCGCGTGTCCCGCAGGGTGTTCGGCTTGACGACGTCCAGCTTGAACCAGTCCGGGTGGGCCGCCATGCGCCGGTCCATCACGTCCCGTTCGGGCACCCAGTAGCGGTCGCGCCCCCAGGAGTTGAAGGAGCCGTGGTCGCCCGACTCCTTGACCGTGTCGAAGACGTCGCAGTATTCGATGACGTGGCCGCCCCAGCAGCCGTCGCCGATGTTGATGCCAGCACGCGGCATGTCGTAGATGCTGCAATGGCTGACCATAATGTCCTGCGCCATGTCTATCTCGACGCCCGCGCTCTGCTTCTCGATGCGCCCGGTGTGCGTGATGAGGTTGTCCGACGCCGTGCATTCGGCTGGGTAGTTGTTGGTCTTCGGGCCGGGGGTAGTATCCATCTGGTCGTCGTGTACTGACGAGCCGTAGTCGAATAAGGGGTTGCGCACGGCGGCCGGGTCGCCCACAAAGCAGATGCCGCTGGCGCCCGCCTCGGCGACCTTGCAGCCGGAGACGATGGCGCGGCGGTTATATTCGCTGACGAACACGGCGTTGCCGCCGACACTGATAAAGTCGCAGTCTCCAATCGCGCAGTCTTCCGTCCCCTGCAGGAAGGCCGCGCCGCCCCGGAAGATGCGCCAGTCGCTGCGCAGCAGCGGCTCTTTGGTCAGCATGAACGTCCGCGCCGTCTGGGTGAGCGTCAGCCCCCGGAGCGAGATAAAGCGCACCGGCGCGCTCCGCGACCCCTGAAACTCGACCAGCGACTTCAAGACGACACCTTCGACGCGCGCCGTGCTCAATTCCACCCCGGCCTCCGGCATCAGATAGAGGATGCCCTTGGTCTTGTCCAGATACCATTCGCCTGGCGCGTCCAGTTCCTCAAAGACGTTTTCGACAAACACGTTCTCGTGGTCGTAGTCCTGGGGCCGGTTGTTCTGCCAGCCGCCTTCCATCTTCAGTGTGCCACCGGGGTTGCTGTCCAGGATGTTGTAGTGCAGGCTTCCCCAATGGGACGCGTGCAAGGCGTGAACGTAGCCGCCGGCGGGGTTCGCCCAGGTCCTCACCCGCTGTGGGCTGACGGCATCCGAGGAGACGCCATTGAAATGCTGGGCCGTCGGGTCGTAGTTGGGGTAGCGCGCCATGTGCTGCAGCGCGCCGTTGACGAACAACTGGTCAGGGATGAGCGCCTCGTTGCCTGCAGGCAGTTTCGCCTGCATGATACCGTTTTTGTACGGTGTCCAGGTCAGATGCAAAGGGACCGCACCGCTGAGGATCGGCTTCTCGTCATGATATGCCCGGTAAACGATCGGTGCCTTCGCGGTGCCCGAGTCGGAGGGCGTAAACACGAGAGGCTTGCCTAAGTAATAGATGCCGCCGCGCAGAAAGACCGTGACGGCACCTCCGGTACGTGCCGCGCGCGCGGCGGTCTGCGCCCGACCGAGGGATGCAAAGGGACGCGCCCGCGTTCCGGGACCGGCATCACTGCCACTGGGGGCGACGAAATAGCTGGCCGCCCGGGCTGGGGCGGCCACGGCAGAGAAGGCGAGTGCAATCAGGATAGGTATCACAATAGGCTCCTGCACAAGGTCGAGTTCTTGGTGACAACTCCACGTTGATAAATCAACGGGCTTCTACGCTATCAAAGTAGCGAGGCTATATTGTCCTAGAGCCTTAATGTTGACGGCGGCATTGGTGTCTCGGTCAAGCACTAGACCACAACTGAGACACCGATGCGTTCGCACCGACAACGACTTCTTTTGGATGTCTCCGCACCCGCTACACATCTGAGACGTGTACGCGGGATTTACCGCAACGACCAAACGACCAGCACTTTCAGCCTTATTCGTCAGGACGGAGCGAAACATAGACCAGGAAGCATCAGAGATAGACTTAGCAAGGCAATGGTTCTTGACCATGCCTTTGATGTTGAGTTTTTCAACGGCGATGATGCCGTAGCGGTTGACTAGCCTTCGGGCAGTCTGGTGAACGAAATCGTGGCGACGGTTGCGGACGCGCTCGTGGATACGAGAGACGACCGTACGGGCTTTCTTCCGCTCACGGCTTCCGCGCTTCTGCTTCGCCAACTTGCGCTGTGCTTTTGCCAGTGCCTTTTCTTCTTTGCGGAAGAAGTGGGGGTTCTCGATGTTCTCGCCGTTGGACAGAGACGCAAAGGTTTTCAGTCCAACGTCAATTCCAACTTCCTCAGCAGACGGAGGCAGGAGTTCGGCTTCGTACTCTACCGAGAAGCAAACAAACCACTTGGAATTGATGCGGCGAACCGTACAGGTTTTGATTGTGCCGTCTATGGGGCGGTGTAGGCGAATGACAACGTCGCCAATCTTGGACAAGCGCAGTTTGCCCTGCTGGAACCCGAACCCCGACTGCGGATAGGTGAACGAGTCGTACCCGTCGCCTTTGATTCTCGGATAGCCTGGAGTCTCGCCATCCTTGACCCTGCGGAAGAAAGCCTGGAACGCAAGGTCTACCCGCTTGGACACGTCCTGCAAAACCTGGCTGTATACGTCCGAAAGCTCAGGGTGGTTCGGCTTCCAGGCTGTGATCGACCGCTTTTGCTCCATCCATGACGGAGCCTTGCCGCTCACTTCATACTGAAACTTGCGGTCATTAACCAGCGAGTTGTAGACTTGGCGACAGGTTTCCAGCGTCCCTGCCAGTTGAGAGGCTTGGGCTTTGGTCGGAGAGAGACGATAGCGGAGGGCTTTAAGCATTTTTCTTCGGGCGTGGTTCCGAACGCTGTTGATTCTGGATGTATTGTTTGACCAGGGAAAGCGGCGCACCGCCCACCGTCGAAATGAATGTGCTATGTGTCCAAAGGGTCGGAAGTCGGGTTTTCAGTGCAGGGAACTCCTCGCGCAGAACGCGAGAGGAACGGCCTTTGCACATACGCACGAACTTGGCAATGCCGTAGTGCGGAGGCACTTCCACCAGCAGGTGAACATGGTCGGGCATGACCTCGATTTCCAGCACTTCCGACTCGGACCCGGCGGCGAGTTCTTGCACGAGGACTTTGAGACGCTCGGCAATTTCGCCTGTGAGAACCTTCCTGCGGTTGAGAACCTTCCTGCGATACTTCGGGCACCAAACCACATGGTACTTGCACGAGTACACCGAATTGTGGTTTGACTTGAACGATTGAGCCATGATGTATTACACCACATGGCACTACATAATTTAATTACTCGCGAGACATCAACTTCACGAAAGGGATTTGTCATCTTCGGAAAGACGACGCGCTATCCATCTCCCTGATGAATCAGGGAGGCTTCCGCGCCCTATGCTAAGGCTGCATCAATTTCAAGTCCACTCGGTAAGCGGGCGGGCGGCGACGGTGCCGAATCCAGTCAGTTTCCACATCTATGGCGCGGGCGAAGCGAGGCAGGCCGAGCGCACCTAGATATTCTTCTCGGGATCTTTAATTGTGGAAAGGTCTGTCACGGAGCCGGAAGGGCCGCAGTGTCCAGGGCCAGGACCGTGGACGGGTTGCGCCAGACGCGGCAGACCAGGTCGCTCTCCTGCCCTGGCGCGTCCGGGGTTGTCGCATAGCGGAGAGCCTTTGTGCGCGCGTCGCGGTACTCATACAGCGGCACGACAGCGGGCGACGCCTTTTCCCCCGCAGAGGGGACGGGAGGCAGGCCATAGAAGAGCGGCGGGCCGCCTGCCGTGGCCGAGACAGGAACGAGGCCGTCGTGCGGCCGGCCCGGCGGGAGTGCGAAGAAGGGCACGTCCCGCACCGCCCCCCATTGATGCCGCGCATCTACCGCCTCGCGCAGGCCGTAGCCGCCTGCCCCCGCCAGATGGTAAACCGGGGCGGGCAAAGACAGGCGCGGGTCCTCCAAGGTCAGCCGGTACATGATCTGGTTGTAGTTGTAGCGCGGCGTCATATCGGCGTTGCCCGAATAGGTGTCGGTGTAGGTGCCCTCGAAGTAAATCCGCCGCCCACCGTCCTGGTCGAAGAACGGGTGCTGGGTCGGGTTGTAAAACGTGTAGTGGTCGTGTGTGAGAATCTTCCGGGCATACATCCATGGCCCGACCGGGGTGTCCGCCTCGGCAAACCATAACTCGCCGAGGTAAGACGATGTGCCGCCCGCCTGGCCGGAGATCATCACCCAGCGCTTGCGGTAGGCGTTCCAGAAGACCGAGCCGCCGTGTGAACGAATCGGCGCGTCCGTCTCGATGTCCCGCAGTGGTGCCAAAACCTCTTGAGGCTTCATCTTCCCCGCTGTAATAAGCGCCTGCTGCGCGTCATAACCCAGCACGCCCGTATCCGCCTTCCAGGCATAAACCAGATGCCCGTCTGCCGCCCGGTCCAGCTTCGTGTCCGCGCCCGCCTCCCGCGCACCCACCGCCAGGCAGGTGAACGCTTCATAGGCATGAGTGTCGGCGACGTGCGCCGCATCCGCCCGGACACGCACCAACGGTTCTGCTTGGGACGTCTTGGACTGGCAGTAAAGGTAGGGCTGTCCTTTCACAACGGCGTGGAACGGCTGCCCGTCGGGGTAAAGCGGCGCGTCCAAAGCGTACCGGCAGAGCGGCGCGAAGACAGCCTTAACGTCGTCGAAGACCGCCAGCCCCTGCTCCGCCGCCTTGCCGTCATGGCCCAGGTGAGTGAAGTGGGTGTACAGCTTCTCCTGACCCCCGGCGTCTTGGAGCGTAAACACCCCCCCCACCCAGACCGGCCCGCCGAAGCCGGGCAGCGGCAGCATGGGCCGGCTGAAGCCGTCCGCGTCGGTCCAGTAGGTCAGGTCTATGCCCTTGTCCGGGTCCAGCCCGCCCGCGCCGGGCGTCTGCGAGGTCGCCCCCGAGGTCGCAAACTGCCCCAATGGATACCCAGGCCGCTCCGTGTCCCCGTAGAACCAGTAGAGTTTGCCCCGGTACAGCGTCGCCATCACCGTGTCCTGCCCCATGACCAGGCCGTCCAGCAGCGGCTCCTTGATCGGCACGGGCAGCCCCAGCAGCACACTATCCCGGTAGATGCCCGCCCCGGTGATCCGGTACAGCCGCTCGGCGATGTTGAGGCGCTTGACCCTGATCCGCGCCTTCCCACCTGCTTTTATATCCAGCGCCACTCCCCGGTAACCGAACCCGTCGGCGGGGTACTCGTA
>JANLUQ010000265.1:0-2073 GCA_031363565.1 Armatimonadota bacterium
CGGCGTCTGCGCCCCCCAGACCTGCCGTTCACGGCGGGGCGTTCACGGAGCAACTGCACCCGACGGCGGGGCGTTCACGGAGCAACTGCACCCCCCAGACCTGCCGTTCACGGCGGGATGGCACCCGGCGGGGCGTTTACGGCCCATGCGTAACATCAGTTAATAAACCAAAAAGCCGTTCCTGTCTCACCATGAAGGCGAGACGGGAACGGCTTTGAAGCACTTTACGAGCTTTTTACTTGGGTGGCTGGGAATGCAGGGCCGCTTGACCTGCCGCAGCCTGCTGGCCCGCCTTCTGTGAGGCCTGCGCCTGTTCCGCCGTCGGCGGGGCGCCGGGCGCGGCCTCCGGTTTAGAGCCGCACCCCGCAGCCAGCACTGCGAGGAGTCCGGTCAGCGCCATCGCCGCCGTGGAGAACCTGAGCCATCGTCGTGTCATTGCGTTCCTTTCACGGGGACAGCGATCACCCCTTGGAGTCTACTGGATGCTGAATGTCGCGGCGGGCTGGTTGGTGCCGTCAAAGGTGCCACCCGTCCCCGCTGCTGTGTAGTTGGCGATCTGGTTGTCGCGCTCATTATTCGCATTCGCACCTGGCGAGACCTGGGTCGGGCGCAGATACTTGGCGTGGCCGTCCGCCATGACATAGTTCGCGCCGGGGGCGTGCCGCCCTTCGGGGCTAAGAAATGCACCGGTGTTCATCGTGACGCCGTTCAGCAGCCCTGTGGCATAGTGCATGTAGGAGTCACTGGAGGTTCTGGCCCTGTCCGTGCCGTTATAGCCGTTCGGGCTGTACGCGCCGCCCAGCCCATTGCCGGAGGGCGAGCCGCCGCAGTAGCTTGCGCTCCCGACGGGCATGGGATAGATCTCAGTAGAGATGTCGTAGTACTTGCTGTTCTGGACCTCAAAGACCAGCACGGTCTTGGAGGGAGAATTATATTGGGCGAGCGCCGCACTGTCCGCAGTCATCGCGCAGCATCCATTGTAGTTGGCTGCTAGGCAGGCCGGCGCGATCTTGGAGGTATTTGCATTCAGGGCCAGCGAGGCGCTTGCAGTGTCGTGAGTGCTGTCGTCGGGGCACTGGAAGACGCCGACGCTCTTGACGAACGGGTAGATCTGGCCAGCGTACCCACTGCCGCCGCCGTATCCGTTCAGGCCGCCGGGGTTCTTCTCGTCGGCATCCTGCTGGTACTGGATGACGCCTAGGCCGATCTGCTTCTCGTTGGAGAGGCACTGGGTCCGGCGGGCGTTCTCGCGGACCTTCTGGAAAACAGGGAACAAAATGGCGGCGAGAATCGCGATGATGGCGATGACGACGAGAAGCTCGATCAGGGTGAAGCCCGGTAGAGTGCGGCGACGTGGCCGCTCTGTAAGTTCGTAGCTCATTGGTTTCTGATTACTCTTTCTGGTTACTCTTTCTGACTAGTCCCAGTCATGTTAAGACCGAGGCTGACTAGTCTATTATGGACGCAAAAACCAGTGTTGTCAAGGGTTCAGCCTACAGTAGTTCTCCGCGTCTTTCGCAGACGCTGCTCGCCACCGGCGCACGGACCCGGCCTTGGCACGGACCCGGCCCTTCAAGGCCGGATTCTCTCCGGCGCCCTATTGACATACCTCGGATAATAGCATATAATAGATTCAATATCAAAGGTGGTGGCCGAATGGATGACGAGCGAGAACTGCTGAAAGGCAATACGCCGACCCTGGTGCTGGCCGTCCTGCAAGACGCGCCGCAGCATGGCTACGCCATCGCGCGGGAGATCAACCGGCGCAGCAGCGACGCCCTGCGCTGCAAGCAGGGCACCTTGTACCCAGCCCTGCACGCCCTGGAGCGTGACGGCCTGATTGCAGGCGCGTGGGAGACCGGCGGCGGGGAGCGCCCACGCAAGGTCTATGCGCTGACCGACGCGGGCCGGGCCGAGCTTGTGCGCCGCGTCCGCACCTGGGACACCTTTTCTCATGCCATCGGGCAGGTGATCGGAGGGTCAAGCCGTGAGCGAGCAACAGAGGCTTAGGATGGTGCAGACCTCCCAATGGGAAACGGACGCGCGCGGGGACGCCTGGACCGAAGACTACCT
>JANLUQ010000266.1:0-4043 GCA_031363565.1 Armatimonadota bacterium
ACGCCCGCCCCACCGACGACGAGCCGCGTGTCTTCGGGGCGGGTCTGCACCGGGTCAGGCAGGGGGAACTCCTCAATGAAGGCTGGAACGACGACGACTTTGTCCTTGTCTACCCCATAGCGCCCAGTCAGGGCGTCCGCCACGGCCGACGAGACGGCGACGTAGCGGTCCGGCAGACCCAACAGCAAGGCGGGCGCATCCCGCGACATCGGATACAGGAAGCTGTCCAGCTCGTGCACATGCAGCAGGACCGGGGCAGGCGGCAAACTCAGGCGCTTGGCGGCCAGCAGGCCCGCGACGCTGTTGACATACACCACGTCCGGCTTCCAGCGCCGGACCAGACGTGACCAGACCCGCGCCTTGCCGACGCTCAGGGAGCGGTGCCCCAGAAACAGCAGCAGGGCGCGCGGCGTGGGCATCCCCCCCGGCCACTGGAAGCTCACCAGGGTCTGCACCGGCCCCAGGGCGCGCACGCGGTCCCGCAGCGGCCCGCCGTGGTAGGAGATCGTACGCAGCTCTATTTGGTCTTGAAAGCGCTCGAACGCCGACACCGCCAGTTTGGGCGCCCCGGTCGGCGACAGATCGTGCAGCAGCAGAAGCACCTTGATTTTACGCATTGTGTTAGATTATACTATGTGGAGAGGACAAAGAGGGAGGGCGCGATAAATCGCACCCCTATATCCTTTTCCGCCGAGAAAGTCACCCGTGGCCGACCTCAAATTTACGCTCATCGTCCCCTCCTACAACGGCGGGGACTTGCTCAAGGAGTGCATCGCCAGCATCCGGGCGCAGACCTACCGGGGCTTTGCGCTGGCCGTCCTCGATGACGGCAGCACAGACGGGTCATTGGAGTGGCTGCGCGCATTGGGCGAGCCGCGCCTGATGCTCTATCCCGCGCCGACCCACCTGGGCATCGTTGGCAACTGGGGGCGCGCGCTGCGGCTCCCCAAGGCCGAGTTCATGACCATCATCGGCCAGGACGACCTGCTCGACCCCGACTACCTCGCCGTCATGGACGCGCTCACGCGGGAACATCCGGACGCGGGCCTGTACCACGCCCATTTCCGGTTCCTGGACGCGCGCGGGAAAGTGACCCGTCCCTGCCGTGCGCTGCCCGCCCGCGAGACGGCCGCCGAGTACCTGACCGCCCTGTTCACGGGGCAGCGCGACACCTACGGCACGGGCTATCTGATGCGCTCGGCCCGCTATGAGGCGGTGGGCGGCATCCCGCCATTCGAGAAGTTATTGTTCGCCGACGACGCCCTGTGGATGACCTTAATGGAGGGATCGTACAAAGCGACCGCGCCCGAGCGGTGCTTCTCCTGCCGCCTGCACCCGGCCAGCGCGAGCGGGGGCACGGGCTGGCAGTCCTGGCTCGCCGCCATGCCTCCCTATGCCGACTTTTTGGAGGAGATGGTCGTCCGCGCCCCGGACTTCGCCGCTGCCTACGCCGCCCACGCACAGAGCTACTTTGACGGCTGGCGGCGGTCGCTGTGGACGCTGGCCTTGACGCGGGCGACGCGGCAAAGCCGCCGCGTCGAGCCGGAGGCCCTGGAGACCATCGCAGGTGTCACCGCCCGGATGCCGCCCGCCCTGCACCTAGACGCCGGGCAGGCATTCGCGGCGGGGCCGGGGATGCGGGCGCGTGCGTGGATCAACGGGCGGGGATGGGCACGCGCCGCCTATAACGCCTATGTGCGTGGGCGGTATGGAATATGAGGCCCCTCTGACACCCCCATTATTGGGGACGGAGGGGGGCCTCCTCGGACGGAAACTGGATCACCATGCGAATCGGCATTGACGCGCGCACCCTCTCGGGGCGCTTTACAGGCGACCGGACCTACTGGCGCGGGCTGATCGGCGGCCTCGCTGCTGTGGACGCGGCGAACGAGTACATCTTGTACACGCGGCGACCCGTAGACGGCGACCCGCCGCCGGGGCTGGGGGCCAACTTCACCTGGCGTCAGGTCACCTCCCCTTCTAATGACGCCCTGTGGATGCTGATGGGCTGGCCGCGCGCCCTCAAAGCCGACAAGATTGATGTCGCGCACACCCAGTATAACATCCCTCTGCTGGGCGCCCCCTGCCCCATCGTCACCACGGTGCATGACGTCTCATTCCGGGTCCACCCCGACCTGTTCCTGCCTAAAGATAGGAAGATACTGCAAACTCTGGTCCCGCGCTCCATGCGGAAGGCCGCCCGCGTCATCGCCGTCTCCGAAAGCACCCGTCGGGACATCCTGCGCTTCTACCCACAGGTGCCGAAAGATAACGTCCGCGTCGTCCTGGAGGCCGCCGACTCCAAGTTCCATCCCCCGGCGGGCGGGCAGGAAACGGCGCGGGCGGCGGCGAACACTGCATTGGGCCTGGACGACCGCCCTTATCTTCTGGCGGTGGGCGTCTTGCAGCCGCGCAAGAACCTGGCCCTGCTGCTGGATGCCTTCGCCTTGGTCAAGCTGGGATTGAAGATCAACGGCTCGCCGCCGCCGCACCGGCTGGTCATCGTGGGCAAGCGCGGCTGGCTCGACGACACCGACGCGCAGCTCGCCGGCCTGCCTGAAGAGGTCACGCGGGACATCGTGCTGGCCGGCTATGTCGCCGACGACGATCTGCCGGCCCTCTACGGCGGCGCGGAGGCTTTGTGTTACCCGTCGCGCTACGAGGGCTTCGGCCTGCCGCCCCTGGAGGCCCTGGCCTGCGGCTGCCCCGTCCTGTGCAGCCGGTCGTCATCCCTGCCCGAGGTGGTCGGCGACGCCGGGATATTGTTGTCTCCAGAGGACTCGGACGCCTGGGCGCGCGCCCTGGGCAAGCTGCTATCCGCGCCGCCCATCCTCGCCCGCTGGCGCGAGCGCGGCCCGGCCCGCGCCGCCCTGTTCTCGTGGGAAAAGGCCGCCCGCGAGACTTTAGAAGTTTACGAGGAATGTGTGAGATGACAGTCGTTCAAGAGAATATCATGGACATCGAGAGCATCCAGGACGTGGCTGAGAGGGTGGCGGAAGACAACGTCCAGGCTTCACCCGAACTGGAAGCGATCTACCTGTTTCCATCCCAGGATACCATTCGTCTGGTGCTGCTCGACCCCGTGACCATCCCGAGTGAACAGATGATCCCCTACTACTTCAACGCGTTCCCACAGGGCGGCGTCCCCTATGTCTCAGCCATCGCCGTGATCCGGCCCGAGGAGGCATTCATCCTGCCGCCACCGCCGGACTGGGGAAGTTGGTCGGATACGCTTCGGTTGTGGCCGAAGGGGTGAGGGTCAGGCGGAGTGATATACAGGGAGGAAGATGCCTATGGACTGGCGCACTGCGCTCTTCGAGCAAGCGCATTCGGACTACGAGATATTACAGCTACTCAGCCGCGAGAATGCCGCTGGCACGTCTTATCGAAGACCTGGCGCCCACCAACGCGAACGACGGCCCGAACCCGGAGTATCCCTGGCAGGAACCCAGCACGGTGATTGCACCTGCCAGCCACCTTTTCCGTCTCTACGGTTCACAGGCAAAAGCATGCTCAACATGCTGAAGTTCCTCGACCGCTGCTTCCAGATCATCTAAAGGACTATTTCCATGCCCCTCGACCCGAAGTTTTTAGCCGTGCTCGCCTGCCCCGCCGATGACGACCGCCCGCCGCTGCGGCAGGAGGGCGACACGCTGGTCTGCGACAAGTGCGGGCGCGTCTACCCGATCCGCGACGGCATCCCGATCTTGCTCCCCGAAGAGGCGACCATTCCCAGCAAGAAGTGACGAGACGGCCTAAAACGAGACGGCCTAAGTAGTAGTCAGATACCTCCACATAAATGTTGGGGGCTTGTCCCTAGCCCGGTAGCCTACGCAGAGGGCCATAGGCGTAACTGAGACAATAGGCTGTCTGAACAAAGTTCAGCAATGCTGAACAATCAGCCCGTGTTCTTACGGGACGGCCCGTTGAACCAATTCGGTATCGCTATGCGAGGCTTCGTGTGAGGACATCAAACCAGATTCGGGGACACTCCCACTGGCTGTTCGTTACCCAAGTGACTGAGGTGCAGGCGAAGCATAGGT